>NZ_JBFTZS010000216.1:0-7525 GCF_056406675.1 Caulobacter sp. P1_B12_2
GGCCCGTACGACCATCGTCTCGCCGCGCGCCCCGCTGGTGGCCAACGTCACCGCCTCGCCGGTCCACGATCCCGACGTGATCCGCAAGCTGCTGGTCGAGCAGGTCACCGGCCGCGTCCGCTGGCGCGAGAGCATGACTTGGCTGGCCAACGAAGGCGGCGTCACGCGCTTCGCCGAGGCCGGCGCGGGCAAGGTGCTGTCGGGCATGGCCAAGCGGATCGCCCCGGACGCCGAAGCCGTTCCCCTGAACAGCCCGGCCGACCTGGAAGCCTTCGCGAAATCCCTCTAACCCCATCCACTCCTTGGGGAGGAAACTCAAAATGTTCGATCTCACCGGCAAGACCGCCCTCGTCACCGGCGCCACGGGCGGCATCGGCGGGGCCATCGCCAAGGCTCTGCACGGCCAAGGCGCCCATGTCGTGCTCTCGGGCACCCGCGAATCAGCCCTGTCCGAGCTGGCCGCCCAGTTCGGCGAACGCGTGTCCTTCGTCGCGGCGAACCTGTCGGACGCCGCCGCCGTGGACGGTCTGGTCGCCAAGGCCGAGGAAGCCGCCGGCGCGCCGCTGGACATCGTGATCGCCAACGCCGGCATCACCCGCGACGGCCTGATCGTCCGCATGAAGGACGAGGACTGGGACACCGTGATCAAGGTGAACCTGGAAGGCTATTTCCGCCTGTCGCGCGCCGCCGCCAAGGGCATGATGAAACGCCGCGCGGGCCGGATCATCGGCATCACCTCGATCGTCGGCGTCACCGGCAATCCGGGCCAGACCAACTACGCCGCCTCCAAGGCCGGCATGATCGGCTTCTCCAAGGCCCTGGCCCAGGAGCTGGCCAGCCGCAACGTGACGGTCAATTGCGTCGCCCCCGGCTTCATCGCCAGCCCGATGACCGACGCCCTGAACGAGCAGCAGAAGGCCGGCATCCTGTCCACCATTCCGGCCGGTCGTCTGGGCGAGGGGAGCGATATCGCCGCCGCGTGCGTTTACCTCGCCAGTGACCAGGGCGGCTATGTCACGGGTCAGACCTTGCACGTCAACGGCGGCATGGCCATGATCTGACGGGTCGTCTTTTCCTGGGCTGATCGCCTTTCTGCTTGGAAAGACGAAAGCCCACATTTCTAACTGGACGTGCCGCTAGTCACTCGAAAAAGAACGTGATAGGCGGTGGCCCGACACAATTCCCGTGGGGGGTGAAGGTTCTCCGGAGCCGTCCACGGAACTGCAAGATTCAAAACGAGGGACTAAAAGAATGTCCGACATTCTCGAGCGCGTGCGTAAGATCGTCATCGAGCACCTGGACGCCGATCCGGAAAAGGTCACCGAAAAGGCCAGCTTCATCGACGACCTGGGCGCCGACAGCCTCGACAACGTCGAGCTGGTCATGGCGTTCGAAGAAGAATTCGACATCGAAATTCCGGATGACGCCGCCGAGCACATCCAGACCGTCGGTGACGCCGTGAAGTTCATCACGGAAAAGACCGGCGCCTAAAGCGTCGGGGTTCGCGTATTTCTGCGAACAGCACTATCAACCGCCGCGTCGCACGGGCTCTTGCCATCGTGCGCGCGGCGGTTTTCGTATGTGGCCGAGATTCGCGGCCCGGGGGAGGAGCGTGGGATTCGTCCGCTCATCCCCATATGTCCGCGATGYGAAGGTTGGGAGTGATCCATGCGTAGAGTCGTCGTCACCGGGCTTGGCCTTCTGACCCCTCTGGGGCAGGGCGTCGATATCACCTGGAAGAACATCCTGGCCGGCAAGTCCGGCGCGAACCGGATCTCGTCCTTCGACCCGACCGAATACGCCTGTCAGGTGGCCTGCGAGGTTCCGCGAGTCGATGGACGCGGCGGCGGCGGCCCTGATGTCGAGGGATCGTTCAATCCCGACCTGACCATGAGCCCGCGCGACCAGAAGCGCGTCGACGACTTCATCCTGTACGGCATCGCCGCCGCGGACGAAGCGGTGAAGGATTCGGGTTGGGTCCCGGAGACCGAAGAAGACAAGTACCGGACCGGCGTGATTCTCGGCTCGGGCATCGGCGGCCTGTCGACGATCGCCGACACCGCGCTGGAACTGGAAGCCAAGGGCCCGCGCCGGATCAGCCCGTTCTTCATCTCCTCGGCCCTGATCAACCTGATTTCGGGCCAGGTCTCGATCCGCTACGGCTTCAAGGGTCCCAACCACTCGGTGGTCACGGCCTGCGCCACGGGCGCCCACGCCATCGGCGACGCCACGCGCCTGATCAAGTACGGCGACGCCGACGTGATGGTGGCCGGCGGCGCGGAAGCGGCCGTCTGCAAGGTCGGCATGGCCGGGTTCATCGCCTGTCGCGCCGTTTCCACCGACTTCAACGACACCCCCGAGAAGGCCTCGCGTCCCTACGACAAGGATCGCGACGGCTTCGTGATGGGCGAGGGCGCCGGCGCGCTCGTGCTGGAAGAGTACGAACACGCCAAGGCGCGCGGCGCCAAGATCTATGCCGAGGTGATCGGCTACGGCCTGTCGGGCGACGCCTATCACATCACCGCCCCGGCCGAGGACGGCGACGGCGGCTTCCGGGCCCTGTCGGCGGCCGTGAAGGACGCGGGCCTGACGGCGTCGGACATCGACTACGTCAACGCCCACGGCACCTCGACCATGGCGGACGGCATCGAGGCCGGAGCCGTCGAGCGGTTCCTGGGCGATCACGCCAAGAACGTGGTGATGTCGTCGACCAAGTCGATGACCGGCCACCTGTTGGGCGCGGCCGGCGCGATCGAGGCGATCTTCTCGATCCTGGCGATCCGCGACCAGATCGCCCCGCCGACCATCAACCTGGACAATCCCAACGTGACCGTCGCCATGAACCTGGCGCCGAACAAGGCCGTGCCGCACAAGATCGACGTGGCGGTGTCCAACAGCTTCGGCTTCGGCGGCACCAACGCCTCCGTCGTGTTCCGCAAAGTCTCGTGAGCAAGAAGCCCCTGCCGCAACGCCGCGCCCCGCGCCCGGCTCCGAAGACGGGGGCTCCCCGCAAAGCCAATCCGCGCCGGCGCGAATCCGCGCCGGTCGGACGCCGCATCGCCGCCATGGGCGCCGGCCTGCTGACCATGCTGGGCCTGGCCGCCATGGTGGTGGTGCTGGGCGCGATGTGGCTCTACCAGGGTCCAGGCCCCGCCGCGCGTTCGGGCGACGTCACCAGCGTCGTCCTGCGGCGCGGCGCCAGCCTGCCCGAGATCGCCTCGACGCTGGAGCAGGCGGGGGTGATCCGTTCTTCCTCGATCTTCCTGACCGCCGCCCAGACCACCGGCGCGGCGCGCAAGCTGAAGGCCGGCGAATACGAGTTCGCCTCGCGGGCCTCGCTCAGCCAGGTGCTGGCCAAGGTCCGCGACGGCAAGATCGTCCGCCACCAGGTGACCGTCGCCGAGGGCCTGACCTCGGAGATGGTGGTCGACATCCTGATGCGGGCTCCGGAACTGACCGGCACCGTGCCCACCCCGCCGGAGGGCTCGATCCTGCCCGAGACCTATCAGGTCCAGCGCGGCGAGGATCGCGCGGCGGTGCTGCAGCGGATGATGGACGACCGCGACGAACTGCTCGACCGTCTGTGGGCCCAGCGCCAGCCGGGCCTGCCGTTCGAGACCAAGGACCAGGCCGTGACCATGGCCTCGATCGTCGAGAAGGAAACGGGCCTGGCCCGCGAGCGTCCGCACGTGGCGGCGGTGTTCATCAACCGCCTGCGCCAGGGCATCCGCCTGGGCAGCGACCCGACGATCATCTACGGCCTGACGCGTGGGCAGCCGCTGGGCCGGGGCATCCGCCAGTCGGAGCTGGAGCGTGAAACGCCCTACAACACCTATCTGATCACAGGCCTGCCGCCGACCCCGATCGCCAATCCGGGCAAGGCCGCCCTGGAGGCCGTGCTCAATCCGATGAAGAGCGACGACCTGTACTTCGTCGCCGACGGCACGGGCGGCCACGTGTTCGCCTCGACCTACGAGGAACACGAGCGCAATGTCGTCAAATGGCGGCAGGTCGAGCGATCGAAGGCCGCGGCGAAAACCCCGCTCGCCGGAGGCTAACATGGCGCTGTCAGGCATGACCGGCTTCGCCCGCGTCGAGGGCTCGCACGGGGCCTGGTCGTGGGCGGTGGAGGCGCGCAGCGTCAACGGCCGCAACCTCGAGACCCGCTTTCGCGGCCCGCCGGGGTTCGAGAGCCTGGACCGCGCGGCGCGCGACGGCGCCCAGGCCCGCTTCCAGCGTGGCCAACTGACCGTCAACCTGCAGGCCAAGCGCGCCGAGGCCCAGGCGGCCGTGCAGATCAATGTCGAGGTCATCGAGCGCTACCTGAAGGCCGGCGCGCCCTATGTCGCCACCGGCATGGTCGCCAAGCCCACGCTCGACGGCCTGCTGGCCCTGCGCGGCGTGATCGACACGCGCGAAGAGGACGACGCCGCCGAGGATCGCGCCGAGATCGAGGCCGCCATGGCCGCCACGATCGGCCAGGCCCTGGACGGGCTGAAAGTCGCGCGACTGGAGGAGGGCGCCGCCCTAGCCCCGATCCTGACCGGCGCGGTCGACCGCATCGAAACCCTGACCCAGCTGGCGTCGACCGAAGCCGCCGGCCAGCCCGCCGTGCTCAAGGAGCGCTACGCCCGCAAGCTGGCCGACCTGATCGGCGAGGCGGCTTCAGAGGACCGCATCGTGCAGGAAGCGGCCGCCATGGCGGTCAAGGCCGACGTGCGCGAGGAACTTGACCGCCTGGCCAGTCACGTCACCGCTGCCCGCGCTCTGCTGGGTGGCGACGCCGCGGCCGGCCGCCGCCTGGACTTCCTGTCCCAGGAGTTCATGCGCGAGGCCAACACCCTTTGCAGCAAGTCGGCGCTGACCGCCCTGACCACGCATGGCCTGGATTTGAAGGCCACGATCGAGCAATTCCGGGAACAGGTTCAGAATGTCGAATAATCCGCATGGACGCACGCGCGGCCTGCTGCTGATGGTCGTGGCCCCGTCGGGCGTCGGCAAGACCTCGCTGACCCGCCGCCTTGTGGCCGACCACAACGACCTGCACCTGTCGATCAGCGCCACCACCCGCGCGCCGCGCCCGGGCGAGCACGACGGCCGCGACTATCACTTCGTCGACCACGAAAAGTTCAAGGTGATGATCCAGGACGACGCGTTCCTGGAATGGGCCGAGGTCTACGGCAACCACTATGGCAGCCCGCGCGGCCCCATCGTCGAGGCGCTGGAGCGCGGCGAGAGCGTGCTGTTCGACATCGACTTCCAGGGCGCGATGAAGGTCCACGCCCAACTGCCACAGGACTCGGTGCTGATCTACGTCCTGCCGCCGTCTCTGGCCGAAATGAGCCGCCGGCTGCACGCCCGCAGCCAGGACAGCGAAGACGTCATCGCCAAGCGCCTGGCCCGCGCCAAGGACGAGGTGGCCGCCTGGGAACAGTTCGACTACGTCATCCTCAACGACGACTTCGACAAGGCCTATTCGGACCTGGCCCACATCTACCACGCCGAACGCCAGAAGCGGGCCCGCAACCCGTGGATCGGCAACCTGGTGGGGGATCTGCTGAAGGAAGAGATCTGAGGGGCGTGAGGTCCGCTTTCGACCCTAGTCGGACGTTGAGTCACAGGCCGCTAAGCGGCACTGTGATCATAATCGGGCGACAAAGCATCGAGAGTTAGACAGAGAGATCGCGGTGAAGATCAGGTCCAGGAAATGCGCGGCTTGGCCTTTCACCATTGGAGTGCTGGCGACGATTCTCAGTGCGGCAGTTCCGCTCGCGTCTTGCGACGCGCGTGCGCCCCAACTGATGGCTCCCATGGCGGCTCAGCTACCCAAGCCGCAGCTGGATCTTCTGGAGGCTCTGCTTTTTCCGCGAGGGCAGGATCAGGTCGTGCGTTTCGACGAGTGGGTCGTGGGCCAAGGCAAGGCCTTGACGCCGACGAAATGGGACCCTTCCGGCCCAAGAACTGGCGAGTCCATCGAGGTTACAACTTTTTTGCGCGGCGACTTCGCACAGGCAGGAACCGGTTTAGCCAGGGGCAAGCCGGCCAATTTCGTGCAGCTCTTTGTGTCGTCACCCGACACCTTCGCGGGCCATCCCGAAAGGGTGTTTGAAACTGCCTTCGGCGCCCCGACGCCCCCAGGTGAGCAAATGATGGTTGTGGAGCGGCCAGGCTGCATCGTCGTGGCCAGTCACAAGCAAGGACGGATAAGCCGAATGGCAAGCGTCACCAACGCCCAGGCCCTCGACTACGTCAAGGGTGAAGGGGTTCGCTCCGACAAGATAAAAGCAAGCGTTGAAGATTGCAGGAGCCGTGTAGCGGCCGCCGCTGTCGGAGCCTGGGGGGTTTTCTATGAACCCGGCGCGGCGGCGATCGCCGAGCAGGGTTGGATTGCAGTGCGCGGTCCCTACGCAAGACTTTTCGATACGGAAACGGCCGAGGCTCTGCCAAAAATAGGGCCAGGACTGTCGAAACAGCGATTTCGAGAACTGACGTCTGGCGGTCACTGAACATAGCGCACGTAATCCAGCACACGAGCTTCCCGACCATGGAGGACACGGCGAACGGCCACTTTCCACCCCTAGCTGACCTTCGTTCAGTCCGCACGCCAGCACGGCGCCCAAGGTCCGGTTTCGGGCGCGACCGCAATTCCTGCACCCGACCCAAGTCGGACATCGGCTCTGCCGCCCAATAGCCAAAGCTAAGCTTTTTGGTACACGAGCCAAAGGTAGCGACAGAAGCCTTCGTGGCAGGCTAGGGAGGGCTCGCTAGCGGGGAGAGCATCATGCGGCGGCTGAAGATGATCGGGCTCGTGCTGTCGGCGTTTGCCCTGGCCTCATCAGGGCCAACGCCGACGCCGCTACTCTACCAATTCATCGATCGCCCGGACGCGGGCGGCCTTTCGCTCAAATATGAAAACACCTCCCCCGAGGCCGTTTGCATCAGGAGTGATTGGCCGTTTCACAGCGGCCCCGGCGGTGGACCGGTTGTACTTGAGGTTGCCGGCCGGCGATTTCCATTACGACCGCCAGAATGGGCGGTCTGCAAAAAGAACTGCATCGAACGTATGTGGAAGGGGCACGCTCAGGGCGTAAACCTCCCCTACAGCGCCTTCGGCCTGCCGGAAGATTTGGCCTCCGCCCCGAAAACTATCGACGGGTCCCTGATCGCCGCCTCTTGCAAAGGCACCAAACCGCTGCCTGAGGAGCTGTTCAAAACCTCGGAATGGATTCCTGTCGGCTCGACGGAAAAGCAAATCTGCGCAGCCTTCCGTCAAGTGACTCAATGGGACAACCGCGACAGGGTCAGTTACGCGCAAAAGGGGTTCGACCGTATAGGCGGCGTTGAGGAGTACGATCGCGAACAATTTCCAGGCGGTTCGATCTACAACTCCTTAGTTCCGTTGTCTGACGACCAGCTTGCAGACCCAACGGAAACCAATGGCCGCTACCTGCGGTTCTACATCTTGGCTGAACGCGACAAAGCGAAGGGGGCGTCCACGATCGACCGGATGCGCCACCTGTTGGTC
>NZ_JBFTZS010000217.1:0-7503 GCF_056406675.1 Caulobacter sp. P1_B12_2
GTACAAGGGCGGGGCGTTCGGTACAAGGGCGGGGCGTTCGCCGCCTATGATCTTGCGACATTCACCGCCGGCGTGCCGGAACCCTCGATCAGTCACACCGTGACCAACGGCGACGCCACGATGGCGGTGAACTTCGGCGCGGGGACGCTGTCGGGGGCGACCACCGGCCTGGTGGCGCCGACCGGCGCGCCGGACCTCAACTTCACGTTCACCGGCGCGATCGCCGGCACGGAGTTCACCGCCAGCTTCGCCAACGCCAACAACACCCTGGCGGGGCCGATGAACGGCATGTTCGCCGGTCCGGGCGCGGCGGAAGCCACGGCCACCTTCCAGGCGACGACAGCGCCCGTGAACGTCACCTACCAGGGCGGCCTGGTGATGGTGAAGCAGTAGGCGGCGGCTAGCCCACGCCGTTCGGCAGGGCGGCCTTCTTGATCAGATAGGCCCCCTGGCCGATGCCGAAACTGCCCAGCAGGGCGGTGTCGACGTCGGGCAACTGGGTGGTCTTGACGATGTCGACCAGGGTCAGGAACTCCCAGCTGGCGCAGGCGAAGATCACCGTGGCCACGCCGCTGATCAGGATCATCTGGAAGTCGCCCAGGTCGGCCGTGCCGTAGTCGTTGAGCACCAGGTCGGTGAACCTCGGCCTTGTCGCGGCGGCCGCCGGAGTCGGGGTCAGGGCGGCCGCTGGAGACGCCGCCGCGCCGGCGGCCTTCTGCACGGCCACCACCTTGGCCGCGCCGAACGACAGGCCGGAAAGGCCGGTCATGGCCAGGACGTTGGCGGTCATCGAGATCCCGCCCATGTACCCCCAGCCCAGGAACCAGGCGCGCAGGATCAGGGTCGCGCCGTAGGCCACGGCGACGACGCCGAACCACAGCACCATTTGGGTCTGGGAATTGCTCAGGCGATTGTCGTTGCCGACCGCGAACCGCCAGGGCCGGCCGCCGGTGGCCAGGGCGGCCCCGGCGACGATCACCGCGAAGGCGCCGCCCAGGGCGATCAGTCGCTGCAGCGTCGGCACGGGCCGAGCCACGCGGGTGATCTGGACCACGTGTCGCGGGTTCAGCGGATCGTCGACCGTCAGCCAGATCCGGTCGCCCGCTCGGGCGCCCGCGTCCAGGGCCTGCTTGTCGGCGGGGCGATCGACGATCAGCACCACCGKGCCGGGGGCGCCGGTCGGCAGGAAGATCAGCTGGTCGTCATTGGCGCCCAGTTTCGCCGGTTCGACCCCGATCGACTGGATCACCCCGTCGGTCGGGGTCGGGGTGACGCTGGGCGAGGCCGTGTCCGCGCCGGCCGTCGCGGCCAGACTCAGAGCAAGACCCAGCGCCAGGCCGCACGCCAGGGCCAGGCCCCGGAAGTTTCCGATCGGTCGCATGCGTTCCCCCCAAAGGACCGGACCTTCCAAGGATCCGACGCCGCGTCCGGGCGTTGGGCTGCAACCCGACGACTTGCACGCGAGAATTGCAGGCTAGAACCGTGTTATTTGACTGGCAAGGGCGCGGCTCGCGCCGTTTCGCGGCAGGATGGGTCGAACCGCGCGAAGCGGCGCCGCTCCGCGCCGAATCCGTGACAGAACGTCGCTACCCGTCCATAACGGCCGTGTTCAGCCTCTATTCAGCCGCAACGCTCTAAACCGGAGCCCATGAAGCCGATCCACTTCCTTTTCGCCGCCGTCCTGGCCGCCTCCGCCCTCCCGGGCGTGGCGTCCGCGCAGCGCGGCCCGGACTCGCTGGGCGCCGATTGGCGCGCCCGGCAGGACCAGGCGCGTGGCGGCGTGCAGTCGGGCCAGCTGGTGCCGCTGAGCCGGGTGATCGAGCAGATCGGCCGTCGCACGCCCGGCCGCGTGCTCGACGCCGGCCTGGAAGGCCCCAACTATCGCGTTCGCTGGGCCACGACCGACGGCCGCCGCATCGACTTCATCGTCGACGCCCGGACCGGTCAGATCCTCAGCGCCAACTAAGCCCCTATATTCAGCGTCACGAGACAGAGGCTCCCCCTATGCGCATCCTGCTTGTCGAAGACGATCCCGACCTCTCGCGCCAGCTGAAGCTGGCCCTGGGCGACGCGGGCTACGCCGTCGACCACGCCGCCGACGGCGAGGAGGCCCAGTTCCTGGGCGAGAACGAACCCTACGACGCCGTCGTGCTGGACCTGGGCCTGCCCAAGGTCGACGGCGTGTCGGTGCTGGAGCGCTGGCGGCGCGGCAATGTCGCCACCCCGGTGCTGATCCTGACCGCGCGCGGCTCGTGGAACGAGAAGGTCGCGGGCTTCGACGCCGGCGCCGACGACTATCTGACCAAGCCGTTCCACACCGAGGAGCTGCTGGCCCGCCTGCGCGCCCTGCTGCGCCGCTCGGCCGGCCACGCCTCGCCCAGCCTGTCGTGCGGCGGCTTGCGTCTGGACCCGCGCGCGGCCCGGGCCAGCGTCAACGGCGAGCCCCTGCGCTTGACCTCGCTGGAATACCGCCTGCTGCACTACATGATCATGCATCAGGGCCGGGTGATCGGCCGCACCGAGCTGGTCGAGCACCTGTACGACCAGGACTTCGACCGCGACTCCAACACCATCGAGGTGTTCATCGGCCGGCTTCGCAAGAAGCTGGGCAGCGACCGGATCGAGACCGTGCGCGGCCTGGGCTACCGCCTGACGCCGCTGGAAGGCGAGACGACCGAGTGATCCTCCACAGGAGCGCCTAGCCGATGTGGGACCTCAGCAAGCGTTCGCTGGTCCGGCGGCTGGTGCTGCTGGCCGCGGCCTGGAACCTGGTGGTCCTGGTCCTGGCGGGCGTCTTCCTGACGGCCCAGTTCCGCGACGCGGCGATCCGCCGGTTCGACCAGTCGCTGGCCGTGCTGACCGACGACCTCTATGCCGGCTCGACCGTCGAGGAGGGGGCGCTGAAGGCCCCGGTCCTGACCGATATCCGCGCCACGCGGGCCTATTCCGGCCGCTACTGGACGATCTTCGACCAGCCGGCCGGCGGCGGCGGGCTGAACGTCATCGAGCGCTCGCGGTCGCTGTTCGACAGCGACCTGATGATCCCGCTCGATCAGTCCGAGCGGCTGATGTCGGCGCCGGGCAAGACCTTCTATTTCGACCTCAAGGGTCCTCAGAACAGACCTCTTCGCGCCGCCGCCCTGCTGGCCCGGTTGCCGGGCTATCCGCGGCCGGTGGTGTTCATCGCCGCCGAGGATCGCTCGCCGATCGACGCCGACGCCGACCGCTTCGCCCGCATCACCACCCTGGCCCTGCTGATCCTGGGCGGCGGCCTGATCGCCGCCGTGGTCGTGCAGGTGCGGGTGGGCCTGCTGCCGCTGTTCCGCCTGCGTCGCGAAGTGGCCTCGGTGCGGCGCGGCAAGGCCGAGAAGCTGGAGGGGATCTATCCCGAGGAGCTGGCGCCGCTGGCCGTCGAGCTGAACGCCCTGTTGTCGCACAACCAGGAGGTCGTCGAGCGCCAGCGCACCCATGTCGGCAATCTGGCCCACGCCCTGAAGACCCCGCTGTCGGTGATGCTGACCGAGGCCGGCCAGCAGCCGGGCTCGCTGGCCGACGTCGTCGCGCGCCAGGCCGCGACCATGCGCGAGCAAGTCGACCACCACCTGCGCCGGGCCCGCGCCGCCGCCCGCTCCCAGACCTCGGGCGAGCGCACGCCGGTCGAGCCGATCATGGACGAGTTGGCCGTGACCCTGGAGCGGATCTTCCAGGACAAGGGCGTCGAGATCGACTGGCGGTGCCCCGAGAACCTGTGCTTCCAGGGCGAGCGTCAGGACTTCATGGAGCTGGCCGGCAACGTGATGGAAAACGCCGGCAAATGGTGCAAGGCCAAGGTCCGCGCGGAGGCCGTGGGCAGTTCGCCCGAGCAGATGACCCTGACCGTCGACGACGACGGTCCCGGCCTGCCGCCGGACCGCTGGAGCGACGCCCTCAAGCGCGGCCAGCGGATGGACGAGCACACCCCGGGCTCGGGCCTGGGCCTGTCGATCGTCGATGAACTGGCCCGCGCCTACGGCGGCTCGGTGACCCTAGGCGCCTCGCCGCTGGGCGGCCTGCGCGTGACCCTGGTGCTGCCGAGGTCGGGCGGGTGAGAATCGCTTTCCTCCCCCGCGCAGCGGGGGAGGTGGCGCGGCGCCGMTWGGCGACGTGACGGAGGGGGCGTCCCGGCCGCTCCGCTCGCGATGAGGCTTTGGTCACATCCCGAAGCCGCTGACGCCCCCTCCGTCACGYTGCGTATTCGCAGCGCGCCACCTCCCCCGTTTCACGGGTGAGGAGAGCCGGGTCAGTCTGCGCTCAACCCAACATTTCGTCGGTTTTCGACAGACACCGGTGACAACGCTCAGCGACCGTTTGACGCTGGGGCTCGAACCGCAAAAACTTATGGTTTCGGAAAGTCTTAACCTCGTTGGAGACATGGTTGACGCGGCCCGGATTCGGGCTCGTCCGGTGGGGGGTTATGGCAGCAGTCGCCGCCAACAAGTTGCTGATGGTTCGGAAGCTGGTGGAAACCGCGCCCGACGCCGCGCTGCGCAGTCTCGAGCTCGCCTTGTCCGGTCCGGCCGGCGGGCAGGGCGCGTTGGCGGCCGTGCGCGGCCTGGTCGAGGACGAGACCGCCGCCCGCTATGTCCGCAACAGCGTGCTGGCCCCGATCGTCCCGCTCTGCACCAAGCGCGACACCGAACAGACCTCGTTCCCGCCCCGCACCCTGTCCCTGCTGTGGTCCGCCCTGAGGGCCAAGGCCCCCAAGCAGGTCGAGGAAGCCGCGGCGCGCTGCAATCCGTGGGACCTGGAAGAGGGCCCGCCCGAGGTCTTCAGCGAACTTTGCACGATCGCCTCCAAGGGCCTGCGCGCCCAGGCCGAGCCCGGCTTCCAGGCGCTGGACGCGATCTGCGACATCGACGAGCTGGCCTCGTGCCTGGAGCTGTCGGCCATCGTCCGCGCCGCCCTGCCCAGGCTGCAGGAATGGGTCAGCAAGATGAGCGAGGAGCGCGCTTCGGCCGCGCGCCTGGCCTATAACGACGCCTGCGAGATCCGCCCGGACGCCGGGCCGCTGCTGTTCGAGATGCTGGGCGCCCACCTGCCGGACGACTGGCGGATCCTGCGCGTGATCTCGGCGGTGATGGAACGGCCCAACGACAAGTTCTGGGCCTCGTCCGAGGTCAGCGTGTTCGGCGAGCGGGTCCTGACCGACATCGAGAAGAACATCGCCTTCATCGCGGCGTTCGATCCCGCCAAGGGCGAGGCCGAGGGCCGCAAGGCCGCCTGCGCCGCCCAGAAGGTCTCGCAGGAGATCGCCGAGTTCGAGCAATCGGTGAACCTGGCCAAGGACGGTCCCTGGGGCCGGCGGATCGCCAAGTACAAGCAGGGCGTCGCCGAGGCCGTCGAGACGCGGATGAACCAGGCCGAGAAGGAACTGCTGGCGGCGCTGCCGCTGCGGCCGATCTCGATCCTGGCCGGCAAGAAGGGCAAGGGCGTTCCCCAGCTGACGGCCGAACCCGACGAGGCCCAGACCCGACGACTGACCGCCGTGCTGGTGTTCATCGCCGAGATCCGCGGCTGCGCCCTGCAGAGCGGCTACGGAACCAGCCGCGCCAAGGTGCTGGAAAAGCTGAACGGGCGCCTGGACCAGTACATCGAGGACATCCTGCACATCGTGCGCACCGGCGACGGCGGCGACCAGGGCCTGGCGCGCCTCTATGTCGATCTGGCCGCCGGCTTCATCGCCTACAGCCGTGACGACAAGACCGCCGAGATCGTCCGCCGCCGCGCGGCCGCGGCGATGGCGGCGGCCGCCTAGCCGCCTCGGGTTCCTTAAGCGCTTTTTTCGCTAACGGCCGCTCAAAATCCCCGCTAACACGCCAGTATGATCGCTTTCTGGATCGCCGCGGCGGGATTGTCGGCTGTCGTCGCCGCCTTGATGCTGCGCGGCGCCGCGCGGGCGTCCCTGGCCGTGGGGACGGGGGGCGGCGACGACGCCAGCCTGGCCGTGCACCGGCGGCAACTGTCCGAGATCGACGACCTGGCCGAACGGGGCCTGCTGGCCGACGCCGAGCTGAAAGGCGCGCGGGCCGAGGCCGGCCGCCGTTTGATCGCCGCCGCCGACCACCAGGCCGCGTGGCCGCCGGCCAATCCCCGGCTGCGGCCGCTGGTGCTGGTCCTGGCCGCGACCGCCCCCGTGTTGGCGATCGGGCTCTATGCGCTGGTCGGAGCGCCGGGCGTGGCCGACCAGCCGTTCCTCAAGCGCGTGGTCGAGTGGCGTCACACCGATCCTCTCCAGCTGGAGCCGCAAAAGATCGCCGCCGTGCTGGAGCAGATGGCCATCCAGCGCCCCACCGATCCCGAACCGCTGAAGAACCTGGCCCTGGCCCGGATGGCCGCCGGCGACGCGACCGGCGCGTCCCAGGCCCTGCGCCGCGCCGTGATCCTGGCCCCCGCCCGCGCCGACCTCTGGGCCGGGCTGGGCGAGACCTTCGTGGCCGAGGGCCAGGGCGAGATCGGCGCGGACGCCCGCAAGGCCTTCGCCGAGGCTCTGAACCGCGACCCCAAGAACGTCAGCGCCCGCTATCACCTGGGCATGGCCCGGATCGCGGACGGCGACGTCAGCGGCGGCGTGGCCGACTGGAAGACCCTGCTGGCCGACCTGCCGGCCGACGATCCGCGCCGCGTGGGCTTTGGCCGCCAGATCGCCCAGGTCGAGGCCGACGGCGGCATACGCGCCTCAGCCGCCCCGACGGGCCGGCCCGCCGAGGCCGCGCAAGGCGCCGCGGGCGCCGACGTCGAGGACATGATCCAGGGCATGGTCGCCGGCCTGGCCGCCAGGCTTGAAGCCAATCCCGACGACCCCGACGGCTGGATCAAGCTGGTGCGCGCCTATGCGGTGCTGGGCGACGCCGGTCGTCGCGACGCGACCTTGGCGAAGGCCCAGGCGCGCTACAAGGATCAGCCCAAGGTGCTGGCCGCCCTGCGTCAAGCCGCTCAAACGCCCTCCCAGAAGATCCAGCCATGAGCTTCCTGCCCAAGTCCCGAAAGGCGCGCCGCCGCCTGACCGTCCTGGCCGTCGCCGCCCCGGTGGTGGCCCTGGCCGTGGGGCTGGCCCTGTGGGGCATGCGCGACGCCATCTCGCTGTTCTACACCCCGGCCSAGGCCGCCGCCGCCCACGTGCCGGCCGGTCGCAAGGTGCAGCTGGGCGGCTTGGTGCAGGCCGGCAGCGTGGTCAAGCATCCGAACGGCCTGGTCGAGTTCGTGGTAGCGGACCAGCGCTCGACCGCCCTGGTCCGCTACCAGGGCGACCTGCCCGACCTGTTCCGCGAAGGGCAGGGCATCGTGGCCTCCGGTTCGTTCGACGAGTCCGGGACCTTCGTCGCCAAGCAGGTGCTGGCCAAGCACGACGAACGCTACATGCCGCGCGAGGTCTCCAAGGCTCTGAAGGAACAGGGCGAATGGCGCGGCGACGGCGCGAAGCCGGCTTACTACTCCTCCCCCGTGAAAACGGGGGAGGTGGCGGCG
>NZ_JBFTZS010000218.1:0-7443 GCF_056406675.1 Caulobacter sp. P1_B12_2
GCGACAGGTCCATGGTCGCCGCCTTGGGCCTCACGCCGAACGCCACGCGGGCCGCCGCCTCGTCGGGATAGGGCGACAGGTCGCGCCAGACGATCTCGCCGCCGTCGGCCTGAAGATCCATCGCCACCCCGTCCAGCCCCTCGGCCAGGGCCCCGCCTTGCAGATCGACGGTGAACAGCCGCAGGCCGGCCTGGGCGTCGGCGCCGGTGCGGGTGCGGAACACCCGGGCGTCGGGGCTGGCGAAGCGCTCCTGGCCCCAGTGCAGGCGATAGCGCAGGTCGACCTGGGTCCCGGCCTTCCACGGCGCCTTGGGCCGCCAGAAGATGGCGATGTTGTCGTCGGTCTCCTTGGTGGTGGCCAACTCGGCCAGGTGCACCGCGCCCTCACCCCAGGCGTCCAGGGGCTCGACCCACAGGCTGGGCCGCAGGTCGTAGCGGGCCTGCAGGTCGCCGAAGTCCTCCAGCGCCCTGGCCCGCTGCACAAGGCCGAAGCCCTTGGGGTCCTGATCGGGGAAGTTGCTCAGGCGATGGGCCTTGGGGTTCTGCAGCGGCCGCCAGATGTGCTCGCCCTGCCCCGTCCAGATCGCCAGGCCGTCACTGTCATGCACGGCGGTGCGATAGTCCTGCAGTTGCGACGGGTCGGCGACGTTGAACAGGAACATGCTGCTCATGGCCGCCACGCCCGCCTTGGTCATGGTCGCGCGTGGAAAGACGCTGGCGGCGACCTCGAACGTCACGTCCTCGCCCGGCCGGATCGTGAAGCTGTAGACGCCGGTGCAGTTGGGGCTGTCCATCAGGGCGTGGACCACCACCGCGTCGCTGTCGATGGCCTGACCGCTGCTTTGGGGCCGCTCCAGCCAGAAGCTGGTGAAGTCGGGGAATTCCTCGTTCGGCTCGCCGGCGCCGATCGCCAGGCCGCGCGCCGACAGGCCGTAGCGCTGACCGCGCCCCAGGCTGCGGAAATAGCTGGCGCCCTGGAACACCGCGACCTCGTCCAGCTTGCCGGCCTCGTTCAGCGGCCACAGCAGACGGAAGCCGGAAAAGCCGGTCCAGCCCTTGGCGACGTCGGCGTGCTCGCCCGGGATGTCGAACATCGCCGGGTCGAAGGCGATGGGCCGCGCCAGGCCGGCCGCGACCTCGAAGATCGGCAGCGGACGGGGATACAGCCAGGCCGGTGGAAAGAACTCGGCCCGGAAGGCGGGCTGGCGGTCCTTCCAGAGGTCGGCTTCCGACCGATAGCGAATGCGGAAATAGTCGTCGTAGGACAGGCCGGTGATGGTCGGCGGCGCGGGCGGCTTGGCGTAGGGCGCGGCGGCCAGGCTCCGGGCCTTGTCGCGCAACCCCTCGACGGAGAACGGCTGGTTCACGGCGTCATCCACGGCGGGCGTCCGCGCCGCCGCCAGGCGCGGCGCCAGGGCGAGAACCGCCGACAGCGAAAGACCGCCCAGCGCCGCGCGGCGGTTGACCAAACTCGAAAACATGCGGGCCTTCTAAAGCAACGCCCCCGTTGCACGCCATACAACGCACCTTTAGCGACAACGGTTCGCCGTTTCGCCCAGATCTGGACATGCCCGCTGGCGCGACGCGCCGCACCCGCTTATTCCTAACGCAACAAGCGCGGCAACAAGCACGGCCTTGGCACGTTTGGGCTTGGTCGGCGCCGGTTTGGTTCGACCTCGGACTAGAGGACCAACGAGACTTCATGGGCGCTCCGGCTGATTTTACCCTCAAGGAGACCGCTGGTCACAAGACGGCCGTGCTCTCGGGGGACTGGACCGCGCGCGGCATGGTCGACGCCGGCGAGCGCCTGGTCCAGGCCATGGAAGGCTCCAAGGCCATCGACCTGGACCTCAGCGACATCAGCCGCTGCGACACCGCCGGGGCCTACGCCATCATCCGCGCCGCCGACGGCCGGCTCAGCGCCGGCAAGATCAAGGCCGGTCCCCGCACCCTGCGCCTGCTGCAACTGGTCGACGACGCCATCCAGGTCGAGCCCGAAGCGCCGCCGCCGCAGAAGGGCTTCGTGGCCCTGCTGGAGCGTATCGGCCGCGGGGTCTACGGCCTGGGCGACGACCTCTACGGCACCCTCGCCTTTCTGGGTCACCTGCTGGTCGCCATCGGCCGCTGCATCGCCAAGCCCAGCCGCATCCGCTGGGCCCCGGTGGTGTCGCTGGCCGAGCGCGCGGGGCTGGACGCCATCCCGATCGTCGCCACGACCACCTTCTTCATCGGCGCCGTCGTGGCCCTGCTGGGCGCCAACCTGCTGACCCAGTTCGGGGCCCAGGTGTTCGCCGTCGAGCTGATCGGCATCTCGGTGCTGCGCGAGTTCAACATCCTGATCACCGCCATCCTGCTGGCGGGCCGTTCCGCCTCGGCCTTCGCGGCCGAGATCGGCTCGATGAAGATGAACCAGGAAATCGACGCCATGCAGGTGATGGGGGTCGATCCCTACGAGGCCCTGGTTCTGCCGCGCTTCGCCGCCCTGCTGATCACCATCCCGCTGCTGACCTTCGTGGCCACCCTGGCCGGCCTGGCCGGCGGCATGATGGTCACCTGGGCGGTGCTGGACCTGTCGCCGACCTTCTTCCTGCAGCGCATGCAGGACTCGGTGGGCGCCCAGCACTTCCTGATCGGCCTGTCCAAGGCCCCGGTCATGGCCATGGTCATCGCCGCCATCGGCTGCCGCCAGGGCATGGAGGTCGGCAACGACGTCGAGTCGCTGGGCCGTCGGGTCACGGCCGCCGTGGTCCACGCCATCTTCGCGATCATCGCCATCGATGCCGTGTTCGCCCTGATCTACATGGAGCTGAACGTATGACGGCCCTCGACGTGGACACCGTCGACGCCGAGACGCCGTCGACCGCCGAGGCGCCGCCGATCCGGGTCACGGGCCTGGTGTCGCGCTTCGGCGACAACGTCATCCACGACGGCGTGGACCTGACCGCGGAGCGCGGCGAGGTGCTCGGCGTGGTCGGCGGTTCGGGCGCCGGCAAGTCGGTGCTGCTCAACACCATCATCGGCCTGAAGATCCCCGACGGCGGCTCGGTCAAGCTGTTCGGCCAGGACATGGCCGACGCCTCGCGCAAGCGCTGGAACGTGATCGAGCGCCGCTGGGGCGTGCTGTTCCAGCAGGGGGCGCTGTTCTCGAACCTGACCGTGCGCGAGAACGTCTCCGCGCCCCTGCACGAGCATACCCGCCTGCCCAAGGGCGAGATCGAGCACCTGGCCGACCTGAAGATCGCCCTGGTCGGCCTGCCCGCCCGGGCCGGCAACCTCAAGCCCGCCGAACTGTCGGGCGGCATGCGCAAGCGCGCCGGCCTGGCCCGCGCCCTGGCCATGGACCCCGAGCTGCTGTTCCTGGACGAGCCCACCGCCGGCCTGGACCCGATCAGCGCCGCGGCCTTCGACACCCTGATCAAGGACCTGTCCGACAGCCTGGACCTGACGGTGTTCATGATCACCCACGACCTGGACACCCTCTACGAGATCACCGACCGCATCGCGGTCATCGCCGACAAGAAGGTCGTCGCCACCGGCTCCGTCCAGGAGCTGGAGAAGAACGACCACCCCTGGATTCAAGAATACTTCATGGGGCCGCGCGGACGCGCGGCCGCCGGTCAGCCGGCGCCCTCCAGAGGGCCCTCCAAGTCGACGTCGAGGACGAGCTGATGGAAAGAAACGCCAACTACGCCTTGGTGGGCGCGGCCACCCTGATCCTGTTCATGGGGGCTCTGATCTTCGGCGTCTGGCTGGCCAAGCTCAGCTTCAACCAGGAATACGACCTGTACGACGTGTTGTTCGTGGGCCCCGTGCGCGGCCTGTCGGACGGCGGCGAGGTGCACTTCAACGGCATCAAGGTCGGCGAGGTCACCAAGATCGCCCTGGACAAGTCCGACCCCAACCGCGTCATCGCCCGCGTGCGCGTCACCTCGGACGTGCCGATCAAGACCGACAGCTTCGCCACCCTGGAGCCCCAGGGCATCACCGGCGTGAACTACGTGCAGATCACCGCCGGCGCGCCCGCCAAGCCGCTGCTGAAGAGCACCGTCAAGAAGGACGAGGTGCCGGTGATCCGCAGCCAGCGCAGCGCGCTGTCCGACCTGCTGGAGGGCGGCGGCACCGTGCTGACCCGCACCATCGAGGCCCTGGACCGCATCAACCGCGTGCTGTCGGACGACAACGTCAAGACCTTCAGCGCCGCGATCAGCGACGTCCAGTCGGTCACCGCCGAACTGCGCGAGCGCAAGGCGATCATCGCCGACGCCCAGAAGGCGCTGCAGAGCATCGAGGCCACCTCGACCCGGATCGGCGAGCTGTCGGACTCGGCCAACGGCCTGGTCAACGGCGACGCCAAGCGCACCCTGAAGAACCTGGGCGACGCCGCCGACGAGCTGAAGGCCACCGCCAAGGACGTGCGCGGCATGGTCGGCAAGCTGGAAGGCCCGACCAGCGACTTCGCCACCACCGGCCTGCCGCAACTGTCGTCGGCCGTCGTCACCCTGCAGTCGGCCGCCGAGTCCCTGGACCGGCTGGTCAGCGAAGTCGAACAGAACCCGCGCGCCCTGGTCGGCAAGGCGCCCGCCAAGGAACTGGAGGTCAAGCCGTGATCACCCTGCGCAACACCCTCCGGTCGCTGGGCGTCGTCGCCGTCGCGGTCGCCCTCACCGGCTGCATCAGCCTGTTCCCCAAGGCCAAGCCCGCCGGCCTCTACCGCTTCGGCCACGTCGCGGCCGAGAGCTCGCGGCCCAGCAGCGACAAGAGCTTCGGGGTCTTCAAGACCCCGACGGTCTTCACCCGCGCCGCCATGAGCGACCGCCTGCTGTCGGTCACGAACGGCGAGGCGGCCTACATCTCCGACGCTCGCTGGGTCTCGCCGGCCATCGTGCTGTTCGACGAGGCGGTGGCCCGGGCCTTCGAGGCCGACAACAGCCGCGGCCGCCTGGTCACCCGCGGCGAGACCGCCAAGGCGGGCATGGCCCTGCGCCTGGAGGTCCGCTCGTTCGAGACCGACTATGTGAACGGCCCCAAGGCCCCGCCCGAGGTGCTGGTCGAGATCCGCGCCGTCATKACCCGCAACAACGACCGAGCCCTGCTGGGCGACAAGGTGTTCGTCGCCCGGGTCAAGACCGCCGACAACCGCCTGTCGGCCATCGTGCCGGCCTACGACCAGGCCGTAACCCAGGCGCTGTCCGAGATCGTGGCCTGGGTCAGCGACGCGGGCGGCAAGCTCCCGGCGGGCTAGCCGCGCTCCGGATCGAACGCTGTCGTCGGATCGCGGCGGAAGCGCACCAGGATCTCCACCTCGTCCGGCCGTTTGGCCAGGGCGTCGCGCACCATGGCCAGCAGGGTTTCCGGCGAGACGTGCAGGTCCACCACCTGGCCGGACTCCTCGTAGACGAGGTGGGAGTGCGGCTCGGCCACGGTGTCGAACACCCGCTCCGTCGTCGTGGTCGGCACGCGGCCTATCAGGCCATGATCCGCGAAAGCTTCGAGATAGCGGGCAAGGTCAGCGGGGGACAGGGGAAGACCCGCCTCGGCGGCCAGGTCGGCAACCTCCGAGAGCGTCAGGTGGGTCTCCTGCGAGCCGCGCATCAAGGTCAGCAAACGCGCGGGCGTTCCGCGGCAAGGCAGGCCTGCGCGGCGAAGCTCGTCCTGAAGAGCGGCCTCCACGGCGTGGGGCATCCAACATCCTCCCAAGGCGTTCGGGACGGCCGCGGTCGTTGGTGCGCCGCGGCCTGGTCCGAAGCTCAAGAATTCCGGGCGCGGCGTCGCGGCCGCGCCCGGGCGTATCAGGCGGCGAGGTCGAGCCGGTCGGCGTTCATCACCCTGTTCCAGGCCGCGACGAAGTCCCTCACGAAGGTCTCCTGAGCATCCGCGCAGGCATAGACCTCGGCGAGGGCCCGAAGTTCGGCGTGTGAGCCGAAGATCAGGTCGACGCGGGTGGCGGTCCAGCGCGGATCACCACCCGCGCCATCGTGTCCGGCGAAGGCGTTGACGGCGGTCGGGCTCCAAGTGGTCCCCATGGCCAGCAGATTGACGAAGAAGTCGTTGGTCAGCACGCCCGGGCGGTCGGTGAACGCCCCGGCCTTGGAGCCGCCCGCATTGGCGCCCAGGACCCGCAGGCCGCCCACCAAGACGGTGGTTTCCGGACCCGACAGGCGGAGCAGTTGGGCGCGATCGATGAGGGACTCTTCGGGCGACATGAAGTGGTCGCCCGCCTTCCGGTAGTTGCGGAAGGCGTCTGAGCGGGGCTCCAGCGGCGCGAACGAGGCCGCGTCGGTCTGCTCCTCCGTGGCGTCCATCCGCCCGGGGGCGAAGGGCACCACCACGCTCGCGCCGGCGTCCTTGGCGGCTTTCTCGATCGCCGCCGCGCCGCCCAGCACGATCAGATCAGCCAGCGAGATCTTCTTGCCGCCCGCGGCCGAACCGTTGAAATCGCCCCGGAGGCTTTCGAGGGCCGCCAACACCTTGGCCAAGACGGGCGGATTGTTGACCTCCCAGTCCTTCTGCGGCGCGAGGCGGACGCGYGCGCCATTGGCGCCGCCCCGGCGGTCGGAACCGCGATAGGTCGAGGCCGAGGCCCAGGCCGTCCCGACCAGTTCGGCGACCGAAAGGCCCGAGGCCAGGATCTTCTGCTTCAGGGCCGCGACGTCGGCGGCGTCGACCAGCGGATGGTCCACGGCCGGGATCGGGTCCTGCCAGATCAGGGTTTCCTGCGGAACCAGTGGGCCGAGGTAGCGGCCTTTGGGGCCCATATCGCGGTGGGTCAGCTTGAACCAGGCCCGGGCGAAGGCGTCGGCGAATTGGTCGGGGTTCTCCAGGAACCGCCGCGAGATCTTCTCGTATTCGGGATCGAAGCGCAGGGCCAGGTCCGAGGTCAGCATGGTCGGCACATGCTTCCTGGCGTTGTCATAGGCGTCGGGGATGTCGGCCGGAGCGTTCTTGGCTTGCCACTGCTGGGCGCCGCCGGGGCTCTTGGTCAGTTCCCACTCGAACTTGAAGAGGTTCTCGAAGAAGTGGTTGCTCCACTTCGTCGGGGTCTGGCTCCAGGTGACTTCCAGCCCGGAGGTGATCGCGTCTGCGCCAACGCCCGTGCCGTGCTTGCTGCGCCAGCCCAGGCCGTGGTCATGGATCTCGCCGCCTTCGGGTTCGGGACCGACGAACGACGGATCGCCCGCGCCGTGGGTCTTGCCGAAGGTATGACCGCCCGCGATCAGGGCCACGGTTTCCTCGTCGTTCATCGCCATTCGCGCGAAGGTCTCGCGGATGTCACGAGCGCTGGCGACGGGATCGGGATTGCCGTTAGGGCCTTCGGGATTGACGTAGATCAGGCCCATCTGCACCGCGCCCAGGCTTTCGTGCAATTGGCGTTCGCCGCTGTAACGCTCGTCGCCCAGCCATGAGCCTTCCGGCCCCCAGAACAGCTCCTCCGGCTCCCAGGTGT
>NZ_JBFTZS010000219.1:0-7437 GCF_056406675.1 Caulobacter sp. P1_B12_2
GCAGGAGCAGGAGCAGCGGCGGGAGCCGGCGCCGGAGCGGCGGCCTTCGGCGCGGCGGCGGCCGGCGCGGCGGTCGCGGCACCGCCCTCGGTCACCACGCCCAGCACCGTGCCCGGCACGACGGTCGCGCCTTCCTCGGCGCTGATCGAGGCCAGGACGCCGTCGGCCGGAGCCACGACCTCAAGGCTGACCTTGTCGGTTTCCAGCTCGACGAGCAATTCGTCCTTCTTCACCGCCTCCCCGGCCTTCTTGGTCCAGCGCGCCACCGTCGCTTCGGTGACGGATTCGCCGAGGGCGGGGGTCATGATGTCGGCCATGTGGGGTTCCGATGTCTCTTGTTTGGTCCGGGCGGGTTAGGGTCTGGACGAAGCGATCAGGCGAAGGCTTCGTTCAGGAAGGTCTCGAGTTCTTTCATGTGGCGGCTCATCATGCCGGCGGCCGTGGAGGCCGAGGCCGGACGGCCGACGTAGCGCGCACGCTTGGCCTTCACGTCCAGCTTGGCAAGGCTCAGTTCCAGCCACGGATCGACGAAGGTCCAGCCGCCCATGTTCTTGGGCTCTTCCTGGCACCAGACCAGCTCGGCGTTCTTGAAGCGGCCCAGCACGGCCAGCACCGACTTCAGCGGCCAGGGATAGAACTGCTCCAGGCGCACGATGTAGATGTCGTCGCGGCCGGCCTTGGCCCGGGCGTCGATCAGGTCGAAATAGACCTTGCCCGAACAGGCGATGACGCGGGTGATCTTGTCGTCGCTCTGCAGCTTGACGCCGCCGACGTCGCAGCCGGCTTCGGCCCCGTCGATCATCACGCGGTGGAAGCTGGAGCCCTCGCCCATGTCGGCCAGGTTCGAGACCGCCTTCTTGTGACGCAGCAGGCTCTTGGGCGTCATGACGATCAAGGGCTTGCGGAACTCGCGGTGCATCTGGCGACGCAGGGCGTGGAAGTAGTTGGCCGGGGTGGTGCAGTTGACCACCTGCATGTTGTCTTCCGCGCACGACTGCAGGAAGCGCTCGAGGCGCGCCGAGCTGTGCTCGGGGCCCTGGCCTTCGTAGCCGTGCGGCAGCAGCATGGTCAGGCCGCTCATCCGCAGCCACTTGCGCTCGCCCGAGCTGATGAACTGGTCGATGACCACCTGGGCGCCGTTCACGAAGTCGCCGAACTGGCCTTCCCACAGGGTCATGGTGTTCGGGTCGGCCAGCGAGAAGCCGTACTCGAAGCCCAGCACCGCCTCTTCCGACAGGGCCGAGTCGATGACCTCGTAGTGGGCCTGGCCGGCGCGGATGTTGTTGAGCGGCGTGTAGTGCTCTTCGGTCGTCTGGTCGATGATGTCCGAATGGCGCTGGGTGAAGGTGCCGCGCACGCTGTCCTGGCCGGACAGGCGGACGGGGAAGCCCTCGTCGAGCAGGGTGGCGAAGGCCAGGTGCTCGGCCGTGCCCCAGTCGATGTTCTCGCCCTTCTCGATCGCTTCGCGGCGGTTCTCGATCACGCGCTTGACGGTCTTGTGGGCGTTGATGCGGTCGGGAATGGTCGTGATCTGGCGACCGATCTCCAGCAGCCTGGTCTTGGCGACCTCGGTCTTGCCCCTGCGCTCTTCGTCGCCGGGCAGGGCCAGGCCCTTCCACTTGCCGTCCAGCCAGTCAGCCTTGTTGGGCTTGTAGCTCTTGCCGGCGTCGAACTCCTGGTCGAGGAAGCTGTCGAACTCGCCGACCCAGCCGTCGACCTCGGCCTGGGTGGCCACGCCTTGGCCGACCAGCCGCTGGCTGTAGAGCTCGCGGGTCGAGATGTGGTCCTTGATCTTGGCGTACATCAAGGGCGAGGTCATCGTCGGGTCGTCACCTTCGTTGTGACCGAACCGACGATAGCAGAACATGTCGATGACCACGTCCTTGCCGAACATTTGGCGATATTCGGTGGCGACCTTGGCCGCGAAGACCACGGCTTCGGGGTCGTCGCCGTTGACGTGGAAGATCGGGGCTTCGACCATCAGCGCCACATCCGAGGGATAGGGCGAGCTGCGCGAATAGCGCGGACTGGTCGTGAAGCCGATCTGGTTGTTGACGATGAAGTGGATGGTGCCGCCCGTGCGGTAGCCCTTCAGGCCCGACAGGGTGAAGCACTCGGCCACCACCCCCTGGCCCGCGAAGGCCGCGTCGCCGTGCAGCAGCAGCGGCAGCACGTGGCCGCGGCCGGCGTCGGGCTGTTCGCGCAGGGTGAACGCCTGCTTGGCGCGCGCTTTGCCGATCACCACCGGGTTGACGATTTCCAGGTGCGAGGGGTTGGCGGTCAGCGACAGGTGGACCTTGTTGTCGTCGAACTCGCGGTCCGACGAAGCGCCCATGTGGTACTTGACGTCGCCCGAGCCCTCGATGTCCGAGGGCACCGACGAGCCACCCTGGAATTCGTGGAAGATCACGTGATAGGGCTTGCCCATCACGGCGGCCAGGGTGTTCAGGCGGCCGCGGTGCGGCATGCCGATGACGATTTCCTTCACGCCCAGCGCGCCGCCGCGCTTGATGATCTGCTCCAGCGCCGGAATGCAGGCTTCGCCGCCGTCGAGGCCGAAGCGCTTGGTGCCGGGGAAGCGCTTGTGCAGGAAGCGTTCGAAGCCCTCGGCCTCGATCAGCTTCTTGAGGATGGCGATCTTGCCTTCCTTGGAGAACACGATCTCCTTGTCGCGGCCCTCGATGCGCTCCTGCAGCCAGGCCTTCTCGGTCGGATCCGAGATGTGCATGTACTGCACGCCGACATTGTCGCAGTAGGTGCGGCGCAGGATCGACAGGATCTCGCGGATCGACGAGGTCTCCAGACCCAGCACGAAGTCCAGGAAGATCGGACGGTCGTAGTCGGCTTCCGAGAAGCCGTAGGTCGACGGGTCCAGCTCGGGAGCCGACGCCTTGGGCTCCAGGCCCAGCGGGTCGAGGTTRGCGGCCAGGTGGCCGCGCATCCGGTAGGCCCGGATCATCATGATGGCGCGCAGGCTGTCCAGCGTGGCGGCGCGGACGGCTTCTGCCGAGGAGCCCGGAGCCTTGGCCTCGATGGCCTTGGTCATCTTGGCTTCGACGGCGGGGGCCACGGTCGGCCACTGGCCGTCGATGGCCGACAGCCATTCCGGACGCACGCTCGGGGCCTGGCGAGGCGTCCAGGCCGGGTCCTGCGCGGCGCGCTTGACCTGGTCGGCCTGGTCCGAAAGCGTGGCGAAGAAGGCGGCCCAAGACGGCTCGACCGATGCAGGGTTCTCCGCCCACCGGGCGTAGAGATCTTCCACGAAAGCCGCATTGGCGCCGTAGAGGAACGAGGTCTCGGTCAAGACCTGATTGATGATGCCTGCGTCGTCCGCCATCGTGTTCGCCTTAGATCCCTTACGGTACCGGTAGCCCAGGCCCGTAAATATAGTCTCTCAATCACCCGGGCGCCCGCCATGTCCGGCGGGGCCCAGGTGATTTTTTCGGATCGTCGACTGGCGGTCGCAAAAAACCTGGGCCCCGCGGGGCGGGGTTTCGGTGTGGTGTTTAGCCCTTGAGCACCTCGAGGAGGGTCTCGCCCAGGCGCGCCGGCGACGGCGAGACGCGGATGCCCGCGGCTTCCATCGCGGCGATCTTGTCTTCCGCGCCGCCCTTGCCGCCCGAGATGATCGCGCCGGCGTGGCCCATGTGACGGCCGGGAGGGGCCGTGCGGCCGGCGATGAAGCCGACCATGGGCTTGCTGCGGCCGCGCTTGGCTTCGTCAGCGATGAACTGGGCGGCTTCTTCTTCGGCCGAGCCGCCGATCTCGCCGATCATGACGATCGACTTGGTGGCTTCGTCGGCCAGGAAGAGTTCCAGGATGTCGATGAACTCGGTGCCCTTGACCGGGTCGCCGCCGATGCCGACGGCCGTGGTCTGACCGAGGCCCGCGTTCGTGGTCTGGAACACGGCTTCATAAGTCAGGGTGCCCGAGCGCGAGACGACGCCGACCGAGCCGTTCGAGAAGATCGAACCCGGCATGATGCCGATCTTGCACTGGTTCGGGGTCAGGACGCCGGGGCAGTTCGGGCCGATCAGGCGCGACTTCGAACCCTGCAGGGCCTTCTTCACGCGCACCATGTCCAGCACCGGGATGCCTTCGGTGATGCAGATGATCAGCGGGATTTCCGCGTCGATGGCTTCCAGGATCGAGTCGGCCGCGAAGGGAGGCGGCACGTAGATCGCGGTGGCGTCGGCGCCGGTGGCTTCGCGGGCTTCGCCGACCGTGTCGAACACCGGCAGGCCGATGTGGGTCTGGCCGCCCTTGCCGGGGGTGACGCCGCCGACCATCTTGGTGCCGTAGGCGATCGCCTGTTCCGAGTGGAACGTGCCCTGGGCGCCGGTGATGCCCTGGCAGATGACCTTGGTTTCAGATCCGATGAGGATGGACATGAGAGTTACGCAGCCCCTTTGACGGCGGCGACGATCTTCTCGGCCCCATCCGACAGGTCGTTGGCGGCGATGACGTTCAGGCCGCTTTCCGAAATGATTTTCTTGCCGAGTTCGACGTTGGTGCCTTCCAGGCGCACGACCAGCGGAACCTTCAGGCCCACTTCCTTCACGGCGGCGATGACGCCTTCCGCGATGATGTCGCAGCGCATGATGCCGCCGAAGATGTTGACCAGGATGCCCTTCACGGACGGGTCGGAGGTGATGATCTTGAAGGCCGCGGTGACCTTCTCCTTGCTGGCGCCGCCGCCGACATCGAGGAAGTTGGCCGGCTCGGCGCCGTACAGCTTGATGATGTCCATGGTGGCCATGGCCAGGCCCGCGCCGTTGACCATGCAGCCGATTTCGCCTTCCAGGGCGATATAGGCCAGGTCGTACTTCGAGGCTTCGATTTCCTTGGGGTCTTCTTCGCTCTCGTCGCGCAGGGCGCGGATGTCCGGGTGACGGAACAGCGAGTTGCCGTCGAACGACAGCTTGGCGTCCAGGACCTTCAGGTGATCGTCTTCCGTGACGATCAGCGGGTTGATCTCCAGCATGGCCATGTCCTTGGCCAGGAACGCCGTATAGAGCTGGCCGAGCAGCGTGGCGGCTTCCTTGGCCAGGCCGCCGGTCAGGCCCAGGGCCTTGGCCAGGGCGCGCGCGTGGGTCGGCCACACGCCGGTCGCGGGATCGATCGAGAAGCTATGGATCTTCTCGGGGGTGTCGTGAGCGACATCCTCGATGTCCATGCCGCCTTCGGTCGAAGCGACCACCGAAACCATCGAGGTCTCGCGGTCGACCAGCAGCGACAGGTAGAATTCCTTGGCGATCGCCGCGCCTTCTTCGATGTAGAGGCGGTTGACCTGCTTGCCCTTGGGGCCGGTCTGGTGGGTCACCAGCACACGGCCGAGCATTTCCTCGGCCGAAGCCTTGACGTCGGCGACCGACTTGACGACGCGGACGCCGCCCTTGGCGTCGGGGCCCAGGCCCTCGAACTTGCCCTTGCCACGGCCACCGGCGTGGATCTGGGACTTCACCACGAACACCGGACCACCCAGCTTTTCAGCGGCGGCGACGGCCTCCTCCGGTGTGAAGGCGGCGAAGCCGCGCGGGACAGGGGCGCCGAACTCCGCGAGGACGGCTTTGGCTTGGTGTTCGTGAATGTTCATGAGTGACCGGTCTCGGCGACGGCTTCTGAAATGTGGCCGGGTTATAGGAGTGTGATTTCGCAGGCGCAACCGCGCTTGGACCGATTGTTCGGCTCATGTGAAAAAGTGGGCGGGACTCGCACAAGCCCGGAACCACTTGGACTTTTTCACCGAACGCCGGCTTCCCGGGGGTCAACCCGCCCCCTCGTCGCCGCAAAAAAGGTACCGCTACCAATCGCACAGGCGAATGACAGCCTTGTCATACCCCTGAGCGGGCCGTCACTTGACCGTCGCGGTCGCCCTTCGCTCGAGTTTTCCCCACCCCACGCGCCCGCCCCGCGCGGCGGTCAGCACCGATTTGACGACCACGTAGTACATCAGCTGCCGGTAGCCGAAGCGCTGGACCGGCAGATAGGGCAGGTCCGCCCACGGCGCGCGCTTCTCCAGGGCCATGCCCAGGGCGCCGGCCGACAGGTCCACCAGGATGAACACCGCCCAGTACAGCAGGCCCCGGATGGTGTCGTCGGGCGACCACTCCACCGGGTGGGCGATGGCGCCGTAGACGCCCGAGATCAGGCTCCAGACCACCGCCAGATCGACCAGCGGCGCGGCGACGGCCAGCAGGATCTGGAACAGCCAGATCTGCGGCAGGGCCACGAAGCCCAAGGCCGGGGTCTTGGGGCTGAACAGGGCCGCGCGGTGCTTCCAGACGCACTGCAGGGTGCCGAACGACCACCGGAACCGCTGCTTGAGCAGGCCGCCCACGGTGTCAGGCGCCTCGGTGAAGGCCTGGGCCGAGGGGTCGAAGGCCACCTTCCAGCCGGCGCGCTGGCAGGCGATGGTCAGGTCCTGGTCCTCGGCCAGGGTGTCGGCCGGATAGCCGCCCAGGTCGTCCAGCACGCTCTTGCGCCAGGCGCCGACCGCGCCGGGCACCACCGTCACCGCGCCCAGGGCCGCCAGGGCCCGGCGCTCCAGGTTCTGGGCGGTGACATATTCCAGGGCCTGCCAGCGGGTGACCATGTTGACCCGGTTGCCGACGATGGCGTTGCCGGCCACGGCCCCGATCCGGGGATCCTGGAACCAGCGCACCAGCCGGCCGATGGTCTTCGGCGGGAAAAGCGTGTCGGCGTCGAGGGCCACGACGTAGTCGCCCTTGGCCACGGCCAGGCCGCGATTGACCGCCCGCGCCTTGCCGCCGTTCTCGAAGCTCAACAGGGTGACGCGCGGATTGTCGCCGTGGGCGCGCCGCACTTCCTCGGCCGTGTTGTCCTTGGAGCCGTCGTCGAGGACCAGAACCTCGAGGTTCTTCCACTCGGATTCCAGGATCCGCGCCACCGAGGCGGCGATCACCTTCTCCTCGTTGAAGCAGGGGATCAGCACGCTGACCAGCGGCCCGGTCTCGGGATCCAGGTTCTCGGGGCTCTCATGCGTCCAGCGGTGGACCAGGGCCAGGCAGGCCAGGAACACCAGCCGCGCCAGGCCCAGGGCGATGGCGGTCAGGAACAGCCCCGTCAGCAGCATCTTCAGGGTACGGAACAATCCGAAACCGACGCGGTCCAGGCCCAGGGCCAGCGGGTCGCGGTCGCTGACCGGCATCGCCTGGGCGGGGGTCATGCCGGCCAGTTCGCCGACCGTGACCAGCCGATAGCCCCGCGCCCGGATGGCGTCGATCAGGCCCGGCAGGGCCGCGACGGTGCGCGAGCGGTCGCCGCCGGCGTCGTGCAGCAGCACCACCTGCCCTGGCCGGTCGCCGGGGTGATCCAGGCGGTCCAGCGTGCGGTCGATGATCGTCTGCGGCGTGGGCTTTTGCCAGTCGTCGGTGTCGATCCGCAGGCCGACGACCAGGTAGCCCAGGGCCTGGG
>NZ_JBFTZS010000220.1:0-7424 GCF_056406675.1 Caulobacter sp. P1_B12_2
GCCCTGGGCGGCGAGGGACCGGCCAGCGCCCACCTGCAGGCCAATCAGGGTTGGGAGGTGGTGATCTCGACCCCGGAGGTTCTCTACTTCGACAGCCCGCAGGCCGCCGACCCCAAGGAACGCGGCTACGACTGGCCCTCGCGCGCCACCGACACCCGCAAGGTGTTCGACTTCATGCCCGAGAACCTGCCGGCCCATGCCGAGCTGTGGACCGACCTGCACGGCAAGGCGCAGACCTCGAAGGACGAGCATCCGCTGGAGCCCGGCGTGCGCTTCAGCGGCCTGCAGGGCCAGCTGTGGAGCGAGACGATCCGCTCGGACGCCCAGGTCGACTACATGCTGTACCCGCGCCTGCTGGCCCTGGCCGAGCGGGCCTGGCACGGCGCGAACTGGGAGACGCCCTACACGCCGGGCAAGGCCTATGATCCGACGACCGGCGCCTTCACCGTCCAGATGCGGGTCCGGCGCGACGCCGACTGGGCCGTCTTCGCCAACCTGCTGGGCGGACGCGAGCTGGCCCGGCTGGACGCCGCCGGCGTGGCCTATCGCATCCCGACGGTCGGCGCGGTGGTCGAGGGCGGCCGGTTGAAGGCCAATGTCGAATTCCCCGGCCTGCCGATCGAGTATCGGATCGAGAGCGGTCCCTGGCGGCCCTATGTCGAAGGCGCGGCGGTCGCCGGCAAGGTCGAGGTCCGGGCGCGTTCGGCCGACGGCCGGCGGGCGGGACGGACGACTCTCGTTCCCTAGGCGGATTTTCGCGATCCGGTCGATTCCCGGGCTGGAAGCCGCGTGCCCGACCCCCTCGATCGAGCGCATTTCTGAGACGATCGGCCAAAATCCTGGGACCGGCGAGACGCCCAGGCGCCGCAAAGGCGCCGTAATCCTGATCATCGCACTGCACAAAAACCAAGGCGGGCGCCGTGCAAAGGGGCGCCAGGGGGGCTCATGACGTCCGTTACGATCCCGTGACGGTCGCGGCGCTTGCAGAAATTTCAGGTTCGACGAACTGTTTCAATCGCGGCCATTGCCGTGAGTTGCGTTTGTATTCGCGTTAAACAACAAGAACACGCTTACCGGGAAACGCCACAGAGGAGAGAAACAATCGCGCTTAGATAGCGCACGAGGGGGTATTATGAATAATCGTTCGCGGAACATCCTGTTCGCAGGAGCTTCCACCGTCGGAATCGCTTTCGCAATCAGCGCCAATGCTTATGCGGCTGAGACGCCCGAGCCGTCGCCAGAGGTCTCCGAACTCGAGGCGGTCATCGTCACGGGGACGCGCACCACCGGCATGAAGGCCGTCGACAGCCCCGCGCCGATCACCGTCCTGGGCGCCGATATCCTCAAGAAAACCGGCCAGCCGGACATGATCCAGGCCCTGGCCCAGAACGTCCCGTCCTTCAACGCCCAGGCCTTCGGCGGCGACACCGCCGCCCTGACCCTGTCGGCCAAGCTGCGCGGCATCAGCCCCAACCACACCCTGGTCCTGCTGAACGGCAAGCGCCGTCACGGCACGGCCAACCTGGCCGTTCTGGGCGGAGCCTATCAGGGCGGCGCGGCCGCCGACCYGAACTTCATCCCGCTGGCCTCGGTCGACCACATCGAAGTGCTGCTGGAAGGCGCCGCCGCCCAGTACGGCACCGACGCCATCGCCGGCGTCATCAACATCATCCAGAAGAAGGCCTCCTCGGGCGGCGAGGTGATCATCAACGGCGGCGGCTATATCGACGGCGGCGGCACGACCGGCGACTTCACCGCCAATATCGGCATCGCCCCGACCGAGAATTCGTACCTGAACCTGACCGGCGAGACCAAGTACCACGGCTACAGCTTCCGCGGCGCCTACGACCCGCGCGTGGTGGACTCGATCTACAACGCCGGCGCCACCAACAGCCCGGCCAAGAGCTATCCGCAGGTCATCAACGCGCCGAACTGGCCGTACGTGAACCGCATCGCCGGCGACGCCCAGTACCGTCAGACCGTGCTGGCCTACAACGGCGGCGTCGAGGTCACGCCCGATATCGAGATCTACAGCTTCGGCACGATCGCCAAGAAGTGGAGCGCCGCGCACGAGAACTATCGCCTGCCCAACGTGGTCAAGGGCAAGATGGCGACCGACATCCCGTTCCCCCTCGGCTTTGATCCCAAGGAGTCGATCGACGAAACCGACTACGCCGTCACCGGCGGGATCAGCGGCGTGACCAACGCCTGGAACTGGGATCTGAGCTCGACCTACGGCAAGGACGACGACGAGGTCAGCGTCCTGGATACGGCCAACGCCTCGCTGTACGCCGACACCTCCACGACCACGACCAAGGGCTATTCGCCGACCGACATCCTGGCGGGCGGCTTCTCCAACACCCAGTGGAGCAACACCCTCGACGTCAGCCACGACTTCGAGGTCGGCCTGGCCGGCCCGATGACCTTCGCGGCGGGCGCGGAATATCGCAAGGAGACCTACGCGATCCGGCCGGGCGAGGTGGCCACCTATTACGGCGGCGGTTCGCAGTCGTATTTCGGCTTCGCCCCGGTCAACGCCGGCAAGCACAAGCGCAACAACAAGGCCGTGTACGCCAACATCGCCGTCAGCCCGATCGAGGCGCTGAAGCTGGACGCCGCCGTCCGCTACGAGGACTTCAGCGACTTCGGCGACACCACCGTCGCCAAGCTGACGGGCCGCTACGACTTCTCGCCGGCCATCGCCGTGCGCGGCACGGTCAGCAGCGGCTTCCGCGCCCCGACCCTGGCGGAGTCGTACTATTCGGGCATCAACGTCTCGCCCAGCTCGATCAGCGGCCAACTGCCGCCGAACTCGCCGGGCGCGAGCCTGCTGGGCATCAACGGCCTGAAGCCAGAGAAGTCGGAAAACATCAGCATCGGCTTCGTCACCCACCTGGCGCCCAAGCTGACCATGACGCTGGACGCCTATCAGATCACCATCAAGAACCGCATCGTCAGCTCGGGCACGCTGTACGGCGAGAACGTGATCACGGTCGGCGGCGCGAAGGTGACCAACGGCATCGTCTCGCCGGCGGTCATCGCCGCCCTGGCGGCGAACGGCGTCAATGTGGATCCCTCGATCCGCACCAACGCGACCTACAGCGTCGGCGCCAACATGTTCGTCAACGGCCTGGACACCCGCACCAAGGGCGTCGATTTCGTCGGCACCTACTACAGCGATTTCGGCGACTGGGGCCGGGTCGATTGGTCGTTGAGCGCCAGCTACAACAAGACCGAAGTGACCAAGATCGCGCCGAACCCGTCCGGCCTGGATCCGTCGCTGACCTTGTTCGACGCCATCGCGATCGCCAACCTGGAAGACACCTCGCCCAAGTACAAGATCATCGCGGGCGGCTACTGGAGCGTCGGCAAGTTCTCGCTGAACCTGAAGGAAACCGTCTACGGCAAGTCCTCGGGCCTCAGCAACGACAGCGGTTCGTCTGCCCTGATGAAGACCACCATCAAGACGGCCCTGATCACCGACCTGGACGTCGGCTACCAGGTGCTGGACAGCGTGAAGATCAGCGTCGGCGCCAACAACCTGCTCAACCGCTATCCCAACCGGGTCAACGGTCTGCTGCGGGAGCACTACCTGAAGAACAACAGCAACGGCTACGTCACCCAGTTCCCGTCGTTCTCGCCGTTCGGCATCAACGGCGGCTACTACTACGGCAAGGTCGCCTACACCTTCTGATCCCCTCTACACCGACGACCAAGGAAGGAGCCGGGCCTCGCGCCCGGCTCTTTTTTCGTTTTGAGTCAAAGGGTGAAATTTCACGTCGCCCGCCGTTCGCACAGTCGGCGCCCCCGGCGCCCACCGGCACGGCATACGCGGGTTTTACAGGCGCCATGGGGGGTTTCGCATTGCCCCGGCGGGGCGCAAGTTTCGAGATGTCAGGGCTGGAGCGTCCGGTTCGCGGACGATCGACACAGCGACAAAAAAGTCGGGGGTCGTATGGGTGAGCAATCGGCGGCGTCGAGTGGCGTGTTGACGCGGCGACGGTTTTTCGAGGGGTTGGCGGCGTTCGGCGGGGTGTCCCTGGCCATGGCCGGCATGGACGCCCTGGGCTTCGGTTTCGCGTCGGCCCAGACCGCGCCGCCCAAGCTGGAAGGTGATCCCAAGGGGACCAAGATCGTGGTGCTGGGCGCGGGCCTGGCCGGCATGACCGCCGCCTACGAACTGACCAAGGCCGGCTATCAGGTGCAGATCATCGAGGCCCGGTCCTTCGCCGGCGGCCGTTGCCAGACGGCCCGCAAGGGCTTCCAGCACACCGACCTGGTCGGCAACAGCCAGACCTGCGAGTTCGACGAGGGGCTCTACATCAACCACGGCCCGTGGCGGATCCCGTATCACCACCGCTCGACCCTGCACTACACCAAGCTGTTCGGGGTGCAGCTGGAGAGCTTCGTCAACGACAACGACGCGGCCTATGTCTATTTCGAGAAGGGCGACGGCCCGCTGGCCGGCAAGCCGATCCGCAAGGGCCAGATCGCCGCCGACGCGCGCGGCTACGCCGCCGAGATGATCGCCAAGGCCGCCTCCAAGGGCCAGCTCGACGCGCCGCTGACGCCGGCGGACCGCGAACTGTTCGTGGCCTACATGATCAACGAGGGGCGCCTGTCGCCGACCGATCTGGCCTACACCGGCACGGAAGGCCGCGGCTTCGACGTCCATCCCGGCGCGGGCGTGGATCCCGGTCCCGGCAAGCCTTCGACACCCTACAGCCTGTCGGACGTGCTGCACTCCAAGGCCTGGCGGGTGCTCAGCTCGGTGTCCGGCTACGAGCAGCAACGCACCATGCTGCAGCCGATCGGCGGCATGGACCAGATCGCCAAGGGCTTCGAGAAGCACGTCGGAACGATGATCCGCTACTCGTGCGTGGTCGAGAAGATCAAGCAGGGCCCCAAGGGCGTGACCGTCACCTATGTCGACAAGTTCGGCGAGCAGGACACGATCACCGCCGACTACTGCGTCTGCACCATCCCGCTCAGCGTGCTCAAGAACGTCGACGCCGACTTTTCCAAGCCGTTCAAGGCCGCCATGTCCGGCGTGGCCTATGCGCCGGTCAACAAGATCGGCCTGCAGATGAAGACCCGCTTCTGGGAAGAGAACCACCAGATCTACGGCGGCCATATCTACAACGACATCCCGGGCATCGGCACGATCACCCTGCCGTCCACCGGCTGGCAAAGTCAGAAGGGCGTGCTGCTGGGCTACTACGCGTTCGGCGGCGAGGCGGCCAAGATCAGCGCCAAGCCGCCGGCCGAGCGCGCGGCCTTCGCCGTGGCCGCCGGCCAGAAGATCTTCCCCGAATACGCCGAGAACTTCGAGAACGCCTTCTCGTTCAGCTGGCACCTGGCGCAGTTCAATCTGGGCGGCTGGGCCGAGTGGGGCGAGGAGGGCCGCAAGGACGCCTATCCGGTGCTGACCGAGCCCGACGGCCGTATCTATCTGGCCGGCGAGCACCTGACCTATCTGGGCGGCTGGCAGGCCGGCGCCATCGAGTCGGCCTGGCAGCAGATCGGCAAGATCCACGCCCGGGTGCTCAAGGCGTGAAGTCGCGCTATGCCTGCGTCCAGGTTCTTCGGGGAGTTTCCATGAGTCGCTCGGTTGCTTTCATCTGTGGTCTGCTGGCCGCTTCCGCCGTTTCGGCGACGGCTTTGGCCGCCACGCCCTCGGCCTTGTTCAACGACAACTGCTCGGCCTGTCACCAGACGACCGGGAAGGGGGTCAAGGGCGCCTTTCCCGCCCTGGCTGGCGACCCGTTCGTGCAGGGCGACGCGGCCTCGATGACGGCCACGGTCCTGGCCGGCCGAGCGGGCATGCCGGCGTTCAAGGACGACCTCACCGACCTCGAGCTGGCCTCGGTCCTGACCTATGTCCGCACCTCGTGGGGCAACAAGGGCAAGCCGGTCAGCGCCTCCGACGTCGCCGCCGCCCGGGCCAAGCTGAAGGCGGGGAAGAAGCCGACCAGCCTGCAGGCTCACTAGCAACCAAAAACCCGCTCATCCCGGCGAAGGCCGGGACCCAGATGGAATGGCTTTGAGGCTGACGCCAAGACCTCAGAGCTTCTCCAGTCAGCCACACCGCTATGGGATCTGGGTCCCGGCCTTCGCCGGGATGAGCGGTGAAGAGGAACGGTTTTGATATTTTCGGACCCAATTCAACAGGAGACGACCATGAAGCGCCTGATCCTCGCCGCCGCCATCGCCCTTACGGCGACCGGCGCCGCCAACGCCCAGATCGTCCGGGGCGGCGCGCCGACCTCGGCGATCGCCAGCGTGGTGACCGTGCCGGCCGGCTACGACACCATCTATGTCAGCGGCATGACCCCGCCGATGCTCGACCCCAAGGGCGACCCGGCCCTGACGGCCACCTTCGGCGACACCAAGACCCAGACCCTGGGCGTGCTGAAGCGCATCGAGGACGCGCTGAAGACCCAGGGCGCGACCATGGGCGACGTGGTCATGATGCGCGTCCTGCTGGTGGGCGACCCGGCCAAGGGCGGCAAGATGGACTTCCCCGGCATGATGGAAAGCTACAAGACCTTCTTCGGCACCCCCGAGCAGCCCAACAAGCCCTCGCGCATCACCAGCCAGATCACCTCGCTGGTCCAGCCGGGCATGCTGGTGGAGATCGAAGTCCAGGCAGCAAGGAAGCCGAAGTAGGCGGGGCGTCCTCCGCCCCCTCCGTCCCCTATGGAGGCGGACAGACCGCGAAGCGGTCAGGTGGGGGCAAGTCGGTGAACCGCACGGTCGGTGACCACTTGCCCCCTCCGGACCTTCGGTCCTCCTCCCCCAAAGGGGGAAGAGGGGTGAACACTTCCCCCTACGGATCGCTGCGCGATCGTCTTCCCCCATAGGGCAAAGAGGCTAACCCCGGCGACGTTTCGCCACGCGCGCAACTGCCCCCTGTTAATCCTCCCTAACTGGCTGTTAACCATGACGGGCGATGGTGCGATTCACCGTCAGTTCCCGCGTACGCGCGTCACGTAGAGGCCAATCCGATGAGCGGAGCCGAAGTTCTGGATGTCGGCCGCGACGCGATCTGGCTGACCCTGCAGCTTTGCGCGCCGATCCTGATCGTCGGCCTGGTGGTGGGCGTGGCCATCGGCCTGTTCCAGGCCCTGACCCAGATCCAGGAAGCCACCCTGGTCTACGCACCCAAGATCGTCTCGATCTTCGTGGCCCTGCTGCTGTTCCTGCCGCTGATGGGCGCGCTGATGTCGGGCTTCATGAGAGAGATCGCCGCCAAGATCGCCGGGATGTAGGGGGCAGGGCTTGGACAGCTACGCCACCGTTCTGCAGGTCTACACAGGCGGCCTGGTCTTCGCCCGGATCGGCGCGATGGTCATGCTGATGCCCGGCATCGGCGAGAATGTCGTGCCGCCGCGCATCCGCCTGTCGTTCGCCGTGCTGATGGC
>NZ_JBFTZS010000221.1:0-7389 GCF_056406675.1 Caulobacter sp. P1_B12_2
TCGGCGTCCTGGTCGGACCCCAATGGGGCCAGCAGCACCGCGATCGGGGCTGGAGCCAGGGCGTCGCGCAAGGCGCTCAAGGCCGCCTGGCGCGCGGCGAGGTCGTCGCCCAGCGCGCTCGCCTCGACCAGGGCCAGGTCGAAACGCTCGCTTCGAGCCGCGTCCAACGCGTCCCCGCGTCCGGCGACGGCGTTCAGGGCGCGGACCTTGGGGCGGAGCACCGCGGCCACCACGGATCGCGTCAGGGGATTGGGATCGCAGAACAGCAGGCCGCAATCGCTCAGCGCGGGGACGCTCGCGGACGAGACCGTCGCGCCCGCGCGCTCCAGCGGCAAGGAGACGACGGCGGTCGTGCCCTGGCCCATCGTGCTGTCCAGACGGATTTCGCCGCCCATGGCGTCCACCAGGCGGCGGCAGATCGCCAGACCCAGCCCGGCCCCGCCCTGGGCCCGGGTGCGGCTGGAATCGACCTGGCCGAACGGCTCGAACACCTCGGCCAGCTTCTCGGGCGGCACGCCGGCCCCGGTGTCGGTCACCCGCAGGATGAGCCGCTCGCCGGACGCCTCCGGATCGACCGAAACCGACAGCGCCACGCCGCCCTCGGCGGTGAACTTCACGGCGTTGGACAGCAGGGCGAACAGGATCTGGCGCAGGCGGTCCGCGTCCTCGACGATCCGGCCGGGGGCCTGCGAGAGGTCGCAGGTCAGGACCAGACCCTTGGCCGCGGCCTTGTCCGACCACAGCTGGACGGCGTCGCGGCCCAGCTTGGCCAGGTCGAAGGCGGTCCGGTTCAAGGTGACGCCGTCGGTCTCGATCCGCGCCATGTCCAGGATGTCGTCGACCAGGGCCCGCATGGTCTGCGCGCCGGCGTTCATGACCGCGACGCGGTCGCGCAGCTTGGGATCCAGGTCCGGCTCGGCCAGAACCACCTCGGTCATGCCGAGGACGCCGTTCAGCGGGGTGCGCATCTCGTGGCTGGTGTTGGCCAGGAACTCGGTGCGGGCGCGCACGGCCTTGGCCAGCGCCTGGTTGGCCTGGCGCAGCCGCTCGTTGGCGGCGCGGGCCAGATTGCGGCCGCGCCGCACCCCGACGACCGCCGCCAGCAGCGCGGCCACCGCCAGCGAGGCGCCGATCAGCAGCACCGTGACGATCAGGTTGCGGGCCCGCGCCAGCTTGATGTCGCGCTCCAGCTGGCCGGCCTTGAGCTTGGCGATGCGCGAGGTCTGGTTGGCGTAGTCGAACTGGGCGGCCATCAGGGCGGCGTTGGTCGAGGCCGCCAGGGCCTGGCCCTGGTCGTCCAGCCGCTTGAACGCCTCCAGATGGGCCAAGGCCAGCTCGGTTTGGCCCAGTTGCTTGTAGGTCTTGTAGGCGGCCGAATGCAGGTCGGCGTAGTCCGGGCCGGTGGTCTTCAGGTCCACGTCCGCGAACAGCGTCGCCAGCACCTGGGCGGCGGCCCGGGGATGGCCCTGCGCCAGCTCCACCTGGACCCTGGCCTTCATCACCGACCGCTGGGCGCCCTGGGCGTCGGACAGCGGACGCAGCAGGGCGTTGGCCGCGTCGATCAGGGCCTTGGCGGCGTCGGGATGGCCGCTGTGGACCTCGGCGATGGCCTTGTTGGCCATGATCCGCGCCTCCAACTGAGGCTTGTCCATCTGGTGGGCGATCTTTCGGGCGCGCTCGAACTCGACTGTCGCCCGACCGTACTGCTCGCCCGACATCAGGGCGTTGCCGATGTTGTTGGCCGCGCTCAGCTGCAGCAGTTGGTCGGCGGGATAGGCCTCGGCCGACTGGGCGTAGTAGTGCAGCACCTTCTCGTAGTCGTGGGCGTCCTGGTAGATCGAGCCGATGTTCTGCAGGGCCACGGCCTGGCCGCGCGGATGGCCGGCCTTGCCGAAGATGCGGTAGGCGGCCTGGAAGTCGGCCAGGGCTCGCTGGACCTCGCCGCGCGTCGCCTCCAGCGCGGCCTGGGTCATCACCAGGTCGCCGTGCRGCTTGGTGTTGGGGACCTTTTGCGCCGCGACCGCCAGGCCGGCGGCGATCACCGGCTCGGCCTCCTTGGGGCGGTCCAGCCGCAGCAGCGCCTCGCCCTGCAGCCACTGGGCGGCGGCGATCTCCTGGTCGCGATGCGGGCCGGGATCAGCCTTGGCCAGGGCCAGGGCCTGGGTCGACAGGGTCAGGGCCCCGCCCGGATCGCCCATCATGGCGTCCTTGGCCTCGGCCAGGCGGGTGTCGATGACGCTGGCGGCGGCAGGCGAGGCGACACGGGCGGTCGCCGGCGCGGCGATCAGCAGCGCGGCGAGCGCCGCCGCCGACCAAATCCGTCTCCTGACGACCATGCCCCCGCCCGATCTGTCGCCGATTTCTCGCCGCACGTCCCCGGCGCCTCGCGAGCGCGCGGAGAATCCATAAACCGGGACGATAGCAGGCGCGGGGTCGGCCTCAAGCAGCGACCGGACGTCGCATGTTGACAGCAGGCTGTCAGCAGAACGCGCCTAGGGTCCCCGGCGTTGTTCCAGCCAGGAGAGCGCCATGACCGACCTGCCCTTGAAGGCCCGCTGCCATTGCGGCGCCACCCAGTTCGAGGTGACCCAGGCCCCGACCGAGCTGGCCGACTGCAACTGCTCGTTCTGTTCTCGGCGCGGGGCGCTGCACGCCTACTACAAGCCGGCCCAGTTCAAGCTGACCACGGCCCGCGACCGGGTCTCGACCTACCAGTGGGGCCACTACATCGGCCAGCATCACCACTGCGCCGTCTGCGGTTGCCCGACCTATTCGGAATTCCCCAGCTTCGACAGCGGCGCGCCGGACTTCGACGACCCACGCGTCAGCATCAACGCCCGGCTGTTCGTGGACTTCGACTGGACGTCGCTGCCGGTGAAGAAGCACAACGGCAAGGCGTACTGATCGCGGCGCCCGACCCTCCTCCGACCCTGTCAAAAGTATTTGACAGATAGCTCCCGTCTGTCAAATACTTTTGACAGGCAAGGGAGCGAGCGACATGCCCATCGAAAGACGACAGAAGGCCATCTGGGCGGTGTTGGGACTGGCCGTCCTGGCGGCGCTCGGCGTCGGCGTCCTGGCCAGTCTGCTGATCCAGAAAGGTCCCGACCGTCTGCCTTTGAGCCTCATCATCCTCGCCTGCGCCGCGCTGGTCGGGGTAGTCGTTCTCGCGTCCATGCCCTGGTGGCGGAAGCTGGACGACATGGCGCGGGACGCTCACCTGACCTCCTGGTACTGGGGCGCATCGTTCGGCGGCGGCGTCGCGCTGTTGGCGGCCGCGGCGATCGACGGACAGGGGCCGCTCTTCCAGGGCGCCATCCTGGTCTTCGGCGCCCAGGCCGTGGCCTATGTCCTCTGCTGGCTGGGCTGGTGGGCGCTTCGCCGGCCGAGAGCCTCGTGAAGAACCGGTTGCGCGAGGAGCGCGTGGCGCGCGGCTGGAGCCAGGGCGAGCTGGCGGATCGGGCGGACGCCTCTCGCCAGACGATCAACGCCATAGAGGCCGACAAGTACGATCCGTCCCTGCCGCTGGCCTTTCGCCTGGCGGCGCTGTTCGACCTGCCGGTCGAGCGGCTGTTCTTCAATCCGTTCAGGACGGAAGGCGCGGCCTGAGCTTTGTCCCACTCCGGCAAGGGGGAAAGGCGTCAGGCCGCCTTGCCGAACCCCTTCACCGCGTCCTCCAGCAGCGTCGGGTCGATCGGCTTGTTCAACACCATGACGTCCTCGAAGCCCTTGCGGGGCAGGGCGCCGTAGCCTGTGGCGAACACGAACGGGATGCCGGCGGCCCGCAGGCGCTCGGCGACCGGGAAGACCATGGTCCCGCCGATGTTGACGTCCAGGACCGCCCCGTCCAGCGACGGCGGCGGCGCGGCCGCGTCGTCCAGATAGGCCAGGGCGTCGTCGATCGCGCCGAACGAGCCGGAGATCCGGCAGCCGAAGTCGGTCAGCAGATCCTCGACCATCAGGGCCACCAGGGCCTCGTCCTCGACGATCATGATGCGGGGCGCGTGGTGAAGACGGCTCATGCCCGGACCCTCGGCGCCGTGCCCACCGAAATCCGATCCGACAGCGGCGCGCGCAGCACGTAGGTCAGGCCCTTGGGCTGATAGGTCAGCTTGGCCTCGCCGCTCAGGTCGCGGGCCACGCCGCGTTCCAGCAGCCGGGTGCCGAAACCCTGGCGCTTGGGCGCGAAGACCGGCGGGCCGCCGCGCTCGACCCATTCCAGGGCCAGGCCGGGCGCGCCGTTCACGTCCTCGATCCGCCAGACCACGGTGACCTGGCCGCTGAGCGTCGTCAGCGCCCCGTGCTTGGCGGCGTTGACCATCAGCTCGTGCAGGGTCATGTGCAGCGCCACCGCGGTCTCGGGCGTCAGGGCGACGGCGGGGCCGCGGGCGGTGAAGCGCGGGTCGGCCAGGCCGCCGAACGGCTGCAGCGCCGCCTCCAGAACGTCGCGCAGGTCGGTGCGGCCCCAGGCGTGGCGGGTCAGCAGCTCATGGGCCCGCGACAGGCCCATCAGCCGCGACTCGAAGCTCTCGGCGAAATCGTCCGGCGAGGGGGCGGTGCGCAGGGTCTGGCGGGCGATCGACTGCACCGAGGCCAGGGTGTTCTTCACCCGGTGGTCCAACTCGCGCAGCAGGAAGGTGCGCCGCTCCAGGGCCTCGTTCAGCGAGGCGTAGAGCTTGGCGCTCTCGATCGCCGCCGCCGTGGCCCGGGCCATGGTCTCCAGCCTGATCACCGTGTCGGACGAAGGCGTATGTCCCTGCGCCCAATAGGCCCCGATCGCGGCGATCGGATCCTTGGCGCGCACCGGCGTCATCACCAGGCTTTTGACGAAGGTCGGGCGGTAGGCGTCGTGCGGGATGCGGTCGTCGGCGTAGATGTCGGGGATCACCGCGGTCTGGCCGTGCAGCATGGTCCAGCCCGAGATGCAGGCGCTGATCGGGAAGCGCTGGCCCTTCCACATCGGGCCGATGGCGTCCTCGTCGAGGTACCAGCACTGGTCGCCGTCGCGAAGCACGAAGCACACGCCGTCGGCGCCGGACATCCGCCGAGCGGCCGAGCGGACGACCGCGGCCACCTCCTCGATCGTGCGCGTGGCCGACAGGGCCTCGATCGTCTCGACCAAGGTGATCAGGGCGGCGTGGTCCGCCTGTTCCGAACGCTCGGCGTTCGCGACGTTAAGCAATCTGGATGTCCTGGATACGCGTGTCCCGTCGCCAGCCTAGCATCGGCCGGCGTCGCGGCAAGACGAAGTCCGCCGTCGACGCGCGGCGCTCCCGGTCGTCCACAAGACCCGGGCGCGCGCCGTCCGTTCAGTCGGCGGGCAGATCCTCAAGGACTTCAAGGCGCGTGGCGTTGGGGCCCTGGTCCAGTTCCCGCGACAATCGGTCGCGATCCAGCGCGCCCTCCCAGCGGGCCACCACCAGGGTGGCCACGCCGTTGCCGACGAAGTTGGTCAGGGCTCGGCACTCGCTCATGAACCGGTCCACCCCGACCAGCACCGCCAGGGCGGCGATCGGGATGTCGGGCACGACGGCCAGGGTGGCGGCCAGGGTGATGAAGCCCGCCCCCGTCACCCCGCTGGCCCCCTTCGAGGTCAGCATCGCCACGCCCAGCAGGGCGGCCATCTGGCCAAAGCCCAGATGGGTGTTGGTGGCCTGGGCCAGGAACAGGGTGGCCAGGGTCATGTAGATGTTGGTGCCGTCGAGGTTGAAGCTGTAGCCGGTGGGCACCACCAGCCCGACCACCGACTTGCGGGCTCCCAGCCGCTCCAGCTTCTCCATCAGCTGGGGCAGGGCGCTCTCCGAAGAGCTGGTGCCCAGCACGATCAGCAGCTCCTCGCGGATATAGGCCAGGAACTTCAGGATCGAGAAGCCGCAGGCCCAGGCGATGGCGCCCAGCACCACCAGCACGAAGATCAGGGCGGTGACGTAGAAGGTGGCCACCAGGGCGCCCAGCTGGATCAGGCTGGCCACGCCGTACTTGCCGATCGTGAAGCCCATGGCCCCGAACGCGCCCAGCGGCGCCAGCTTGACCACCACGTGGATGATGCCGAAGAACAGCTTGGCCAGGTCGCTCATCGCCGCCGCGGCCCGGTCGCCGAACGGCCCCATGCGGGTGCAGGCGAAGCCCGTAAGGACGGCGATCACCAGCACCTGCAGCAGGTTGCCCTCGGCGAACGCCCCGAAGAAGGTGTCGGGGATCAGGTGCAGCAGATAGGCGACGAGGTCGTCGCCGTGATGGGCTTTCTCCAGGTAGCCGGCGGCGATCTTCGGATCCAGGGCGGCGGGGTTGATGTTGAAGCCGTGGCCCGGCTGCAGGATGTGGCCGACCACCAGGCCCACCAGAAGCGCCAGGGTCGAGACCACCTCGAAATAGAGCAGGGCCTTGATCCCCACCCGCCCGAACGCCTTGATGTCGCCCATGTGGGCGATGCCGCTGGCCACGGTCAGGAAGATCACCGGCGCGATCACCAGCTTGACCAGCTTGATGAACGCATCGCCCAGCGGCTTCAGCGCCACCCCGACGTCGGGCCACAGCGCCCCGACCAGAACCCCCAGGGCGATGCCGATCAGCACCTGGACATACAGCGTCTTCAAAGGCCGCAGCAAAGCCATCCCATTCCCCTCCGAGCGCCCCCCGGCGCCGCTTTTCCACCCCGGGGTTCGCACGCCCGGAAACTTGCGCTATGGACCCCTGGCGCGCGCAACGCGGCCCGGTAGCTCAGCAGGATAGAGCAGCGCTTTCCTAAAGCGAAGGTCAGGGGTTCGAGTCCCTTCCGGGCCGCCATTTAAGTTGTTCAAAACATTCAAGAATATAGCGCATTGGCGTCGCTTGCAGCCAGCCTTGAAACCAGAACAAACCCGGTAAAATCGGATGCTCCGGGACTCGATTCCCCGGAATAGTCCCGGATAATGTTCTGCCTTCGTTCATGGAGGCTCAAGATGACAGCTCGAACCGCCCGGCCGGGCATGCGCGATCCCGCCGCTTTCTTCGAGGGCCTGCGACCGATGCGCCAAGCGTGCGTCGATGAGTTGCGCGGCCTAGGTCCCAGCGGGCCGGGTTCCTTCCGGATGGTCGGCTCTAGGATCTCCCACTGGGCCTCGGTGAGGTTGTGGGCTTCCTCGATCCAGCAGATGTCGACGCCTTCGAGAGACTTGATCTCATCGATGTGCCGCCACAGGCCGTAGAAGATGAACTCCGACCCTGTCGTCTTGTGCAGGATCTTGTTGTTGGTGATCTCGAACTCGGCACTCAGGCCAAAGCGTTCGATCTGGACCTTCAGGAGCGTGTAGACGCTCTCTTCGATCTTGTTCTGAAACTGGCGGGTGGCCGGCGCGGGAGTTGGCGACGACCGTCCAGCAGAAGCCGAGACGCGCCGAGTTGAGGTGC
>NZ_JBFTZS010000222.1:0-7382 GCF_056406675.1 Caulobacter sp. P1_B12_2
GCGTGGACCGCGCTACGGCGCCTACAAGGGCGTGTCGTGGTGGACCAGGATCATCGACATCCCCGCCGCCGCCAAGGGCAAGCGGGTGATCTTGAACATCCGCGGCGCGCGCCTGCGGGCCGAGGTGTTCCTGAACGAGCAGCTGGTCGGCTATTCGATCATGTCGGAGCTGCCGATCGACTGCGACCTGACCCACGCCATGCGGCCGGGCCAGCCCAACCGCCTGGCGATCCGCATCACCAATCCCGGCGGCCGGTTCGACTGGCGCGACAGCACCACCATGATGTGGGGCAAGGCCAAGTTGTTCGCCTCGCATGGCTTCGGCGGGCTGGATCGCGGCCTGACGCTCAGCGTCCATCCGCTGGCGGCCCGCATCGACGACGCCTGGGTGCTGAACACACCGGCCCCCCGACGGGTGGCCGGCTTCATGGACGTGGCGCTGGACAAGCCGGTCGCCGTGGCCAGGCTCACGGCTCTGCGCGCCAAGGCCGGGCTGGAGCTGGTGGACGACCGCACGGGCCGACTGGTCCCGGCGGACATCCGCCTCGAGTCGCTGGAGGCCCTCGACGCCACGCGCTTGCGAGTCCGGTTCACCCTGTCGGCGCCGACCGCAAAGCTCTGGGACCTGAAGACGCCCGAACTCTACCGCCTGCGGTTCCGTTGGACCGAGCGCAAGGGCGCCATCGACACCCGCGAGGTCCGCTTCGGCTTCCGCTGGTTCGGGGTCGAGGGCGTTGGAACCGACGCCCTGCTGCGCCTGAACGGCCGGCGCGTGCGGCTCTATTCGGCGATCTCGTGGGGCTATTGGGGTCTCAACGGCCTGTGGCCGACGCCGGAGCTGGCCAGGCGCGAGGTGACCTCGGCCAAGACCCTGGGCCTCAACACGCTCCACTTCCACCGCAACGTCGGCAAGCCCGAGGTGTTCGCGGCCATGGACGAGATGGGCCTGCTGCGGGTGATGGAGCCCGGCGGCGGTCGTCACGCCATCAGCAAGGACCTCAAGCCCGGCGAAAGCCTGTCGCCCGCCGACGCCTTCAGCCGCGACTTCATGGTCGAGAAGTGCAAGGCCATGGCCCGGGCCTTCCGCTCGCACCCGTCGCTGGTCCAGTACACCCTGCAGAACGAGATCGGCGCCAACCTGGCCAATCCCGACGTGCAGACGGTGCTGAAGGCGATCCACGACATCGATCCCAGCCGCACGGTCATCCTCAACGACGGCTTCGTGGCGCGCGGCGCGGCCCAGGCCATGTACCTGCCCTACGACGACCACTACTACCGCTCGGACGTCGAGGAGTGGGGCGGCTGGTGGGTCAATCACCAGGGCGCGGGCGATCAGTGGTACGACAAGTTCTACCAGGGCAAGGACGACTACATTCACCGCCAGACCGRCAAGCCGTTCATCGTCGAGTTCGGCGAGATGCAGGGCTGCGCCGTCGCCGACAACCACCCGGCCATGGTGGTCGAGATTCTGGCCAAGGGCGGCAAGAGCTATGACCTTGACGACCACAAGGCGGTGGTCGCGCCGACCAACAGCTATCTGGAGCGCTGGGATTTCCAGAAGGCCTTCCCGACCAGCGAGAGCCTTTTCCTGTCGGTCGGCCGCAAGGCCTACGAGGCCTGGCGCGAGTATCTGGAGAACATCCGGATCGGCGAGACCGTCGACGTGGCCGCCATCTCCGGCTGGGAGAGCACGGCGATCGAGAACCACTCGGGCATCGTCGATGTCCTGCGCGGCTTCAAGGCCGATCCGGCCCTGCTGAGCCAGAGCCTGCGGCCTGTGCTGGCGATCGCCAAGCCCCGGGCCCTGGCCTATGCGACGGGGCAGAGCGTCGAGCTCGACCTCTATCTGCTGAACGACACCGGCAAGGCCGTGTCGGGCGAGCTGGTGCTGAGCCTTGTCGGGCCGGACGGAAGCGTCGAGGCCCTGGGCCGCTGGCCGGTCCCGGCGCAGTCGCCCGACCGCTTCAGCTATCTCGTGGCCGAGAGCGTCCAGACCCCGGCCCTGCGGCGCGAGGGGCTGAACGTGATCCGCATCGCGCTGGGCGACATCGTCTCCGACCGCGAGATCTGGGTGACGGGGCCAGGGCCGAAGGCGGCCAAGCCGGTTCGCATCGGCGTCTCGGGCGTGGCCCGCAGCCTGCGCGACCAGCTGGCCGCCGTGCCGGGCGTGGTCCTCGAGGATTTCAAGCCGGGCGTCCGCTACGACGGGATCATCGCCTCGGGCCTGAAGAGCGACGAGATCGTCCGTCGCCAGGTCGGCGAACAGACGGGCCTGGAGGCCCAGCCCAAGAAGGGCGAGAAGCCCGTCGTGGCCCTGGGCGACCTGCCGCCCGAGGTGCTGGCGGCGGTCAAGACGGGCGCGCCGCTGCTGGCCATGGTCCAGGAGGACGGTCTGGCCGAGGGCGTGGCCAAGCAGCTCTCCGGCCTTGGCCTGTTCGACTACACCGGCCAGGTCGGCGGGCTGCGCGCGCCCTGGATGGGCAACTGGAACTATGTCCGCGCCCATTCCACCTTCGCCGGCCTGCCGGTCGACCGGGGCATGAGCGTTCTGCACCAGGTCGAGGGGCAGCCGTCCAACGGACTGGTGATCGACGGCGCGGGTGTCGAGGTGATCGCCGCCTACAGCCGCGACCACGATCGCAAGAACGGCGCGGCCAGCTTCATCGCGCGCAAGGACGGGATGCGGGTGCTGGTGCACCGGCTGCCCGACATGGCCGGCCCGCTGCAGCGGCGCTGGCTGGCCAACGCCATCGACTGGCTGGCGCAGGGATCTTGAGGGAGTTTGAGATGACGGACCAAGTGACCAGGATCGGGCGGCGGGCGATCTTGCTGGGCGGCGCGCTGGCGCTTCCAGCCTTCAGCGCGGCTTCGGCGGCGCCCAAGCCCCGCATGTTCGAGCGCCTGGGCTGGGCGGGCGCCACGCCGGGCGGCGATGGCGGCAAGGTCATCCGGGTCACCACCCTGGCCGGCGCCGGTCCGGGCTCGTTCCGTGAAGCGGCGACGACCAAGGGCCCGCGTACGGTGGTGTTCGACGTGGCCGGGATCATCGACCTGGCCCGCCACAGCATCAAGATCGTCGAGCCTTTCCTGACCATCGCCGGCGAGACCGCGCCGTCGCCGGGCGTGACCCTGATCAGGGGCGGCCTGGCCATCGAGAGCCACGACGTCATCGTCCGCCACCTGCGCGTGCGGGCGGGGCGTGACGGCGCGGCGTCACGCAGCGGCTGGGAGGTGGACGGCATCACCTGCTGGAAGGCGCACGACGTGATCGTCGACCACTGCTCGGTCAGCTGGGCCACCGACGAGAACCTCTCGGCCTCGGGGCCGCGCTTCACGGGCGGCGAGGATCCCAAGGGCTGGCAGGAGGGGACCTCGCACCGGATCACCTTCAGCAACAACATCGTCGCCGAGGGCCTGTCGAACGCCAGCCACGTCAAGGGCGAGCATTCCAAGGGCAGCCTGATCCACGACAACGCCACGGAAGTGCTGATCGTCGGCAACCTCTATGCCCACAATCGCGAGCGCAACCAGCTGTTCAAGGGCGCGGTCGAGGCGGTGTCGGTCAACAACCTGATCTACGATCCTGGCACGCGGAACATGCACTACGCGCTCAACGCCCCCGAATGGGTGGGGCACAAATGGCGCACGGGGCGGCTGGCGTTGGTCGGCAACGTCACCAAGGGCGGGGCTTCGACCGATCCTAGGCTGCCGTTCCTGATCGTCGAGGGGCAGGGGGATCTGGACCTCTACGCGCGCGACAACCTGGCGACCTATGCCGACGGGAGCGAGATGCCGCCGACCCGCGTGCTGCCCACCGATCCGCTGCCGAGGATCCGGCTGCTGGACAAGCCGCCGCTGTGGCCCGAAGGCCTGAAGGCGATCGACGCCCGGCAAGTCGAGGCCAAGGTCCTGGCCAACGCCGGCGCCCGGCCCTGGGACCGCGACGCCATCGACCGTCGCATCGTCCAGGACGTGCGCAAGGGAACGGGCAGGGTGATCGACGACGAGAACGAGGTCGGCGGCTATCCGCGCTAGCCCGGCTTGGACGCCAGGATCGCCAGCAACCCGTCGATCGAATAGGGCTTTCGCACCAGGGTGAACCCGTGGGTGCCCTGTTCGGCGATGACGTGGCTGTAGCCGCTGGTCAGCACGATCTGAAGCTGTGGCCAGCGTTGCTGGATCTGCTGGGCCAGTTCCAGCCCGCTGATGCCGGGCATGACCACGTCGGAGAACACCAGGTCGAAGGCGTCGGGATCCTTGTCCAGCTGCTTCAGCGCGGCCTGGCCGTCGCCGACCCAGGTGACCGTCTGGCCCAGTTCCTTGAGCAGGCCGGCGGCGAACTTGCCCACGCCCTCGTTGTCCTCCACCAGCAGGACGCGGCGTCGGGGCACGGCGGTCAGGTCGAGCGTGGCGACAGGGGCGATCGTCGTCAGGGCCTGGCCCGCGGCGCTGGGCAGGTAGAGCGTGAAGGTCGTGCCGACGTCCTCCTGGCTCTCGACGTCGATCTCGCCCCGCGACTGCTTGGCGAAGCCGTAGACCTGGCTGAGGCCCAGGCCCGTGCCCTTGTCGACCGGCTTGGTGGTGAAGAACGGTTCGAAGATCTTCTGCAGCGTTTCGGGCGGCATTCCCGTCCCGTTGTCGGCGATGTCGACGGCGACGAACGTTCCGAGCGCGGCGGCATGGCCGCGCACCCCGGGAACGCCGTCGACCACCCTGGCGGAGATCCTGATCGTTCCGCCGCGGGGCATCGCGTCCCGGGCGTTGATGACCATGTTGAGGATCGCGGTGTCGAACTGACTGGGATCGGCGTTGACCAGGTGGTCGCTTTCGGGAAGGTCCGTCTCGATGACCACCGACGAGCCGATCGTGCTGCCGATGATCCGATGCAGGCCGTGCAGGCGGACGCCGACCTCGAAGACCTCAGGCTGCAGGGGTTGGCGGCGGGCGAAGGCCAGGAGCTGGCCCGTCAGGGTCGCGGCGCGATCGGCCGTCTCGGCGATCGCCTCCACATAGCGGGTGCGCTTGTCCTCGGGCAGGTTGGGTCTGCGCAGGAAGTCGGCCGAGGCTCGGATCACGGTCAGCAGGTTGTTGAAGTCGTGCGCGACCCCGCCGGTCAGCCGTCCGATGGCTTCCATCTTCTGGGCCTGGACCAGAGCCTCGCGGGAGCGCTCCAGCTCTTCCTCGGCGTGGCGCTTTTCAGTGATGTCGCGGGTCACCTTGGCGAAGCCCAGCAGTCGGCCGGTCTCGTCGTGGATCGGATCGATCACGACGCTGGCCCAGAAGCGCTCGCCGCTCTTGCGCACGCGCAAGGCCTCGCCGGAAAACTTGCCCTCGCGAAGCGCCGTGGCCAGGGCGGCGGCCGGCGCGCCGGCGTCGCGGTCCTCTTGCGTGTAGAACAGCGAGAAGTGGCGGCCGACGATCTCGCCGGCGCTGTAGCCCTTGATCGCCTGCGCCCCGGTGTTCCAGTTGCTGATGTTGCCCTCGGGGTCGAGCATGTAGATGGCGTAGTCGTGGACCCCCTGGACTAGAAGCCGGAAGCGCCGCTCGCTTTCGTACAGCGCCCGGTCGGCCTCGCGCTGTTCGGAGACGTCCCGGGTGATCTTGGCGTAGCCGACCAGTTCGCCGGCGTCGATCACGGGGTCGATCACCACGTGGGTCCAGAAGCGCGTGCCGTCCTTGCGCACCCGCCAGCCCTCGGCCTCGAAACGGCCGGCGGTCGCGGCCTGCCGCAACGCCCGCTCGGGCAGTCCGGCCGCCCGATCCTCCTCGGTGTAGAAGGTCGAGAAATGTCGGCCGATGATCTCCTCGGCGGTGTAGCCCTTGAACAGCTGGGCGCCGGTGTTCCACGTCGCCACGAGCCCATCGGCGTCGAGCAGGTAGATGGCGTAGTCCTTGACCGCGTCGATGAGCAGTTGGAATCGCGCGGCCTGGTCCAGGTCGTTTAAACGACGAGCGGGCATCAAGTCTGACATATCCAGGAAGCGCTGTGCTGAAGTGGAACCCTGAATTCTCCGGCAAGGTTCCGCGAGACGACGATGTCATCGGAGACGCAGCATCGCGCGCCTGTCGAGCGGGCGCAACCAAAGCTCGCGATCGGTCAAAATCGACGCCGGACCCACGCCGGGATCGGGGGATGTCCGAGGCCGGGCTCAGGTGTTGAACGGATGTCGCGCGAGTTTCCTTCGCGCTACCACCTAGGCGAGCCTGCATCCTGAGGGGGCCGCCGCATCGCCGGTCCGAAGCGGGTGATGGAGACGCGCATCATGGATATCCGCAAAACGGTGGCAGCCATGCTCGGGGCAGTGCTGATGGCCGTCCCTGGACTCGGATTTGCCCAGGAAGCCCAAGTCTACAAGGGCATGATCGTTTCGCACACCGACAACAGTCTCGTCGTCAGGATGGGCGCGGAAGAGCAGACCCTCGCCCTGACGCCGGACACCAAGATCACGGCCACTGCCGGCGCGGGGGTCCTGCAGCGCGAGAGCGGTTCGACCGAGGATCTCATCCGCGGCCTGGCCATCGAGTTCAGGGGGCTGCCGTCCGCCGACGGCCTGGTCGCCCAATCCATCACCTTCAAGAAGTCCGACCTGAAGACCGCCAAGCAGATCTCGGCCGGCCTGTCCCAGACCGAAGGCAATGTCGCGGCCAACAAGCAGGCCATCGCCGAGCAGGAAGAACGGCTGAACAACGTCGGCAATCTGGTGCCGGCCGGTCGCACCAAGGTGTTCTTCGCCGTGGGCAGCGCCACAATTTCCGCCCAGGGCAAGCAGGACCTGCAGGACATCGCCGCCAAGGCCAAGGGCATCAAGAGCGGCTTCCGGCTGGCCGTGGTCGGTCGCGCCGACCCGACCGGCGACGCGGCCGCCAACAAGCGTCTGAGCGCCCGTCGCGCGGCCGCCGTGAAGGCCTACCTGATCGAGAGCTGCGCCATCGTGCCGCCCTATATCGTGCCGGCGACGGCCCTGGGTGAAGACTCCGTCGCCCAGGATCCCGATCCGCCCAAGACCGCGGCCGAAGCCCGTCGCGTGACCGTGACGATCCTGATCAGCAAGGCCAACGCGCCGGCGAACTGAGCTCGACGGCGACGGCGAGCCGCCCGGTTCGCCGTCGCCGCCAAGCCATTCCGTGGTCGGCGGCGTCCTCTCGGCTAGACCGTGTCGGGACGCCTGGCGGCCTCGACCAAGGCTTCGGCGGCGTGTCTCAGCAGGGCCTTCGCCTCGGTCGCCGAGAGGATCGGAGAACTGACGAAGGCCCCATTGATCAGCACCGCCAATTGGCCGGCCAGCATCTCGGACCGGGCCGCGCCCATCCTCTGGGCGATGTCGAGCAGCCGACGCCTCAGTTCCAGCTTGTGCGCCGTGGCCACCTGACGGGCCGGTTGG
>NZ_JBFTZS010000223.1:0-7351 GCF_056406675.1 Caulobacter sp. P1_B12_2
CACCTGCCCCCACCTGACCGCTTCGCGGTCTGTCGCGGCGAGGGGGCGGAGGATGCGCGCACCGCCCCTCTTCCCCCCTTATGGGGGAAGACGATCGCGAAGCGATCCGTAGGGGGCAAGTGCTAGCCGCCTCTAGCCCTTCGRAACCACCCGCAACACCCGCCCGTCATCCTCGTCCGTCACCAGATAAAGCGCCCCGTCCGGCCCGACCTTCACGTCGCGGATGCGGAAGTTCAGATCCGACAGCAGGCGCTCCTCGCCGACCACCTGCTTGTCCTTCAGGGTCAGCCGCACCAGGTAGCCCTTGAGCCCGCCGACAAACAGGCTGCCCTTCCAGGCCGGGAACAGGTCGGCGTTGTAGAAGGCCAGGCCAGAGGGGGCGATCACCGGGTCCCAGTAGTAGATCGGCTGCTCCATGCCCTCGTGCTGGGTGATGCCGTCGCCGATCGGCTTGCCCGAATAGTCCTCGCCATAGGTGATGGTCGGCCAGCCATAGTCCTTGCCGGCCTTGGGGGCGTTGATCTCGTCGCCGCCCTTGGCGCCGTGTTCGACGGTCCACAGCTCGCCGGTCCAGGGATTGATCGTCGCGCCCTGCAGGTTGCGATGGCCCTTGGACCAGATCTCCGGCTTGGCCTGCGGCTTGCCGACATAGGGATTGTCGGCGGGGATCGAGCCGTCGGGACGGATGCGGATCACCTTGCCCAGGGCCGCGTCCAGCTTCTGGGCCTGCATGCGGCCGGGGAGGATCGAGCGCTCGCCGGTGGTGACGAACAGCGCCCCGTCGCGGCTGAAGGCCAGGCGGCCGCCGAAGTGCAGGGCCGAGTCCAGGGCCGGCAGCTGCCGCCAGATCACCTGGACGTTCTCCAGCCTGGGCGCGGCGCCCAACACCAGCTTGCCGCGCGCCGCCGTGGTGCCGTTGCCGCCCTCGCGGGCCTCGGCATAGGTCCAGTAGATCAGGCCGTTCTTCGCGTAGTCGGGGTCCAGGGCCACGTCCAGCAGGCCGCCCTGGCCCTCGGCATAGACCGCCGGCAGGCCGGCGACGGCGGGCGACAGCTTGCCGTCGGCTCCCAGGATCCGCAGGCGGCCCGCTCGCTCTGTGACCAGCTTGGAGCCGTCGGGCAGGAAGGTCAGGCCCCAGGGGTGGTCCAGGCCGGTGGCCAGGGTCTCGACCTGATAGGCGACGCCCAGCTTCTCCTCGGGCGCGCGGGTCTGCTGCGGGAAGGCCGGCTTCTGGTCAGGCGCATTGGGCGGCCCGGTCTCGACGGGCGGATTGGGCTGGGCCTGCACCGTGTTGGCGGGCGCGCACGCCGACAGGACCAGCGCGGCGAGGGCGAGATGGCGAAGACGCATGGAAACTGTCCTGGCGAAGGGGCGACGATTGGTCAGGTGACTACGTTGTCATTGCGACGCGCCGTTGTCATCCGCCTCATCGCTGTCATCCCGGACAAGCGCGCAGCGCGCAGATCCGGGACCGACGCATGAGCGCCGCGCTTCCGGCGGTCCCAAATCTTCACCCGGCTTCGCCGGTCTCGTCCGGGATGACAAGCGAGGGGAGGGCTGGACGTTGACTTGCACCGCGCCCCCGACGAAGGTCCGGCCTCGCCAAGCCCGGAGCCCGCCTTGACCGCCATCCTGCACGCCATGTTGGGCAAGGGCCTGGGCGGTCTGGAGCAGGTGTTCCTCGACTACCAGCCGATCCTCGAGGCCTATGCCGCCGAGCGCGGCGGGAGCGCCGTCGGCGTGGTGCGGACGGGGAGCAAGGTCGCCGCCCAGACCCAGGGCCGCGTCCCGCCGCTGGCGACCATGCCCGCCTATACCGACTGGGATCCCGTCACCGTCGGCGCCGCCCGGAAGCTGGTCAGGGCCGCCGCGCCCGACCTGATCCTCAGCCACGGCCAGCGTCCGGCCCGCCTGCTGGCCGAGGTCGCGCCGGCCAAGGCCGTTCTGGCGGTCTGCGTGCACAAGCCGAGCTTCGACGTCGAGACCACCCGCACCCACTATGTCTGCGTCGGCCGGCACCTGGCCGAACTGGCGGTGAAGCGCGGCGTGCCAGCCATGCGTGTGCACTTCGTGCCCAACGCCGTGAAGCCGCCGACGGCTCTGGCGGCGCCGTTCGCGGAAGAGGGCTCCCCGCCGCGCATCGTCGCCGCCGGCCGCCTGCATCCCAAGAAGGGCTTCGACGTGCTGATCGCCGCCCTGGCCCTGTTGCGCGATCGGGGCCAGGCCTTCGCGTGCGAGATCGCCGGCGAGGGCGACGAGCGGCCCAAGCTGGAGGGGCTGATCGCCCAGCACGGCCTGGGCGATCGCGTGCGCCTGGTCGGCTGGCGCGGCGACGTCTCGGCCTTCCTGGCGACCGGCGACGTCTTCGCCTTCCCGTCCTATCAGGAGGGCTTTCCGCTGGTCCTGCTGGAGGCCATGGCCGTCGGACTGCCGGCCGTATCGGCGGCGATTCCCGGACCCGTGGAGATGATCGAGGGCGGCGTCGACGGCGCCCTGGTCCCCCCCGGCGACCCCGCCGCCTTGGCGCGAGGCCTGGCCGGCGTGATCGCGAGCCCGCAAAAGGCCCGCACCCTGGGCGTGGCGGCCCGCGCCAACGTCCTGGCCGACTATGGTCCGGAAAGCCTGAAGCGACGTCTCGACGCGGTGCTCGATCTGATGCTCGGACGGGCTTGAAGCCGCCCCCGCTTTGCGCTTATAAGCCCGCCTCCGCTTCGTGCGGCTGGGTAGCTCAGATGGTTAGAGCGGTGGATTCATAACCCACAGGTCGGCGGTTCAATCCCGCCCCCAGCCACCAAACCAAACCCACATGCGGTTTGGGCGGTGTTCCTCTCTCGGATCTCGTCGCCGACGACGTCGACTTCGCCGGCGTCGCCTACGACTGGCGCGCGGAAGCCGTAGCTTGGCGCGAGTGGTACGTCCGCCACCGTGACCTGTGGAAGGCAAAGTTCAAGACTGAGGTGGCGTCACCGCCGCCTTGATCCGCCTGGGGCTGACCTTGCATGACAGAGCCCGCCGTCTTGGCCGAGACGGCGGGCTTTTCGTTTCACACTCTAACGTGGCTGCCACCGGTTCATCACGATGGCGCACCTAAGCAAAGGCATTAAGAACCTTGCGTACTCCCGCGAGTGATTGCGCAAGAAATCTCAAAAGATCTGTATTTCCAATAGGAAGGTCTGGTTCGTCGAACCGAATAATGCGGTACACCTTGAAGCCTCCGGCGCTCAATTGGATGTCGGCGATGCGGCGCGGCGTTGCCGTTAAAGCGCCCCCGTAATAATTCGAACTATCTATGATGCAGAACTTTCCCCCGTAGGCGGGTTCAGAAACTGCTGCATGTGTCGCGAGCCGCCGGTGCTTGTTGAGGATATCTGCCTGATGAAGATCTCCGAGCCACTCATTTCCAGGGAGGTACGGCTGGAATTCGGCGATGATCGCCCGGTCCGCATCGGAAAGAAGCTTAGTCTTTCTTTGGCCGTCAGATTTGAACACGTCTTCTGTTTTTGAAGCAGGGAAATAGGTATCGCTGTCCGAGCCAGACTGGGCCTTGGCCAGAGTGCAGGCGAGCGCATCCAATACCGCGCGAAGGCTGTGCGCGTATTGGCCGCTCAAGATGCTAAACGATTTTGGAACGGGCGCTCTGATATAACCGTCGACGTGAAAAAGTCCCGGGGACGGCTGAGCAACATCGGAGACAATGTTTTCGTCGCACCAATTCTGGATGTCGCTCGAAAGGCTTGTGATTTGCCCCTCGACGAAATCGACGATTTCAGACAGCGGCTCCATATCGCTGGCGCTCAACCGAGTTTGTTCGGTCACCGCTCCCCCCTCTTCTTTCCATCCTCTCGCCATCACACCAGTCTTCATTGCTGGCTAGCGTTGGACGTTGTCGAACTTATTGGCAGGTTCGTTCGCCGGCGGGAAGTCCCGCTCCACCAAAAGTGTTCCGGTCCTCGCGGGGGCGAGCATTGAAGCTTGCGGCCTGGCTGGAGGGTCAATCGTGTTTGATGCGAACGCCGTTCGCGGCGGGGGTTAAACGGCGAACCTATCGCACGGGTCTTTGTCTCAGCGGCCCCGTCTGTGGCCCTAGGGCGCCGACAACCAGCGGGCCTTGAGCGGTTGGTGCAATGCCAAGGGCGGCGCCGTGGGCCATGATCATTTTGCGGGGGTTGAGCGCGTCAGTGTAACGCGGAGCGAGGTACGCGAGGGCGTTCAGCAGGGGCGTGCTGTGGCCAACGATGCAAAACATGTCCGAACTGGCCAAGGCTCGCTCGAGGAGCTTGGCGAGTTTGGCAGAGGAGCTGCGCCAGAGGCGAAACCTGACCTCGAATTTGGCCTTGCGGCCTTTGGCAAGGACCCAGGCCGTCTGAAGTGTTCGCACAGAGGGGGACACGATGAAGGTCGTTGGCGTGAGCCCGCACTGCTCCATCTGCGCCCGAAGTCTTCTAGCGCTCGCCATCCCTACCGCGTTCAGGGGGCGAAAGATGTCAATGATCCTGATCCTGCGAAACAGCGTTTCACCATGCCGGGCCAAGACCACTCGTGTCGGCGTTGAAGCCGCTGGCAGCACCATATCGCCCTCCCTCCCGCTTGTTTCGCCCACAGCGGGCGTCGCGGATCGAGGTGCAATCAGAACGCGCTTTCGTTATTCACGGCAAGGTCAAGGTTGATCAATTGGACGCCTCACTTGGGCGTCCCAGTGAGCTTCAGACCGCAATCAGAACCGGAGATGGTGCAGATGTGGGTTCCGGTCTGCGCCCGCCCCCAGCCACCACCCCCGGTCCTGACGGTTCCGGAAGTCGGGCGGCTTCTCAAAATCAGCTGACGACTGCGCGCAACGCGCCCCGCCACTGCGCGCCTCAATCCTGGAAATACCGCCGCCTCACGCCCTTGCGGCGGCGGCGGATCGCGTCGATGTGCGGGGCGATGCTCGGCCAGGCCAGCATGCCGAGCAGGAACACGATGAAGAACGTCGAAATCCACAAAGTCACGCGAACGGCTCCTGGCTGCGAGCGCCTCCTTCCCTTTGCCGTCTTGTCATTATGGTTTTGTGTCGGCGGAGCGACCGTCAAGGAACGCCTTGGCGAAAATAGGGCTCCTTCACCATGGGCGAAACCGCGCGGGTCCGATTTTCCCGCTCGCCGTGTCGGATTGCGGGGTTCCTGATCGTCCTGGCTACGACAAGGTGCGCACCCCGATGCTCTATGCCATTCTTTGCTACAATTTCGAGGACGCGATCGGGGCCTGGACCGCGGCGGAGGACGCCCTGGTCATGGCTCGAATCGGGGTGGTCGAGGCCGGGCTGGCCGCCGCCGACCGGCTGGGCGCGGTGGCTCGCCTGCTGCCGACCACCGCCGCCGTCACCCTGCGCAAGGGCCGCGACCATCTGGTGATCGACGGTCCGTTCGCCGAGACCAAGGAGCAGCTTCTGGGGTTCTACGTGGTCGACTGCGGGGGGCTGGAGGCGGCGATCGACGTGGCGCGCGACCTGGCCGCGGCCAACCCCGACCGCGGCGCCTATGAAATCCGGCCGCTGGCCGTCTATCGTCCCGGGACCCTGGCCGGCCCTCAAGTCCGCGCCGGCGTGAAGAGAGCCCCGCTGAAGGGCGCCCATGTCAAAGGGAGGGGGGCATGACCATCGCCAATATCGACGCGGCCTGGATCGACGCCGCCCTGACCGCCGCCCGCCCGCAGGCGGTGGCGGCCCTGCTGCGCTACTTCCGCGATCTGGACACCGCCGAGGAGGCCTTTCAGGACGCCTGCCTGCGGGCGCTGAAGGCCTGGCCCAAGAACGGTCCGCCGCGCGACCCGACGGCCTGGCTGATCCTGGTCGGCCGCAACGCCGCCCTGGACGGGGTGCGCAAGCAGAGCAAGTCGGCGCCCCTGCCGCCGGAAGAGCTGATCTCCGACCTGGACGACGCCGAAGCGGCCATGGTCGATCGGCTGGACGGCGAGCACTATCGCGACGACGTGCTGCGGCTGCTGTTCATCTGCTGCCACCCAGACCTGCCGGCCACCCAGCAGGTCGCCGTGGCCCTGCGCATCGTCTCGGGCCTGTCGGTCCGGCAGATCGCCCGTGCCTTCCTGGTCGGCGAGTCGGCGATGGAGCAGCGGATCACCCGCGCCAAGGCCCGGATCGGCGCCGGCGACGTGCCGTTCGGGGCGCCCGACCTGGACGAGCGGGCGCGGCGCCTGACCGCTGTCGCGGCCATGGTCTATCTGGTCTTCAACGAGGGCTATTCGGCGGGCGGCCAGGAGATCCAGACCCGAGGCTCGCTGTGCGACGAGGCCATCCGCCTGGCGCGCCTGCTGCTGCGTCTGTTTCCCAGCGAGCCGGAGATCATGGGCCTGACCGCCCTGCTGTTGCTGCAGCACGCCCGCGCCCCGGCCCGGTTCGACGCCGACGGGGCGGTGGTGCTGCTGGAGGACCAGGATCGCGGCCTGTGGAGCCCGCGGATGATCGCCGAGGGCCTGGCCCTGATCGACAAGGCGGTGCGCCATCGCCGGCCCGGACCCTATCTGGTGCAGGCCGCCATCGCCGCTGAGCACGACCGGGCCGAGCGCGCGGAAGATACGAACTGGACGCGGATCGACCTGCTGTACGGCGACCTGGAGCACTTGGCGCCGTCGCCGGTGGTTACCCTGAACCGCGCCGTGGCGGTGTCGAAGGTCGCCGGACCGGAGGCGGCCCTGGCGATGATCGAGCCCCTGGCCCCCAAGCTGTCGGGCTATTTCCACTTCTTCGGCCTGAAGGGCGGGCTGCTGCTCCAGCTGGGCCGGCGGGACGAGGCGCGCGTGGCCTTCGACCAGGCCATCGCCCTGGCCAGCACCGCCGCCGAGGCCGCCCACATCCGCCTGCACCTGGACCGGCTGATGAAGGAAGGAACGGGCGGCTAAAAAGTTTTCGGCGGATGTCGGACAGGCGGCGCGTCGGCCGTCCTTTGGTCGAACCGCCGAACGGGAGACCGCCATGCTCGAGACCGCCACCAACACCGACGAGGTCGCGATCCGCTGCGTGATCGACGCCTGGACGCAAGGCCTGCACGACAAGGACGCCAAGGCCGTGGCGGTCTGCCTGGCCGACGACCTGACCGTCTATTCCCTAGCGCCGCCGCTGGTGGCCGCCGACGACGGCGGCGCCGGCCTGCAGGCCTGGTTCGACAGCTGGTCCGGCCCGATCGGCTACGACCTGCCGGAACTGACGATCGCGACCGCTGGCGACGTGGCCTTCGCCTACGGCCTGGCCCACATGACCGGGACCAAGACCGACGGCGAGCGGCCCGACCTGTGGTTCCGCTGCACGCTGGGCCTGCGCAAGCACGACGGGGCCTGGAAGATCGTCCACGTCCACGAG
>NZ_JBFTZS010000224.1:0-7349 GCF_056406675.1 Caulobacter sp. P1_B12_2
CCTTCGATCCCTCCAACGCCAACATCTTTGGCCGGATCGTCAGCCTCCAGCTGACAAGCGCATTCTGAAGCCTGTCGTCCACGACGTTTGATCTGGGGCGCCTGGCCGCTTCGCGGGATGGAAAGACTTCACGTGCTGTTCTCCTACTTCGAAGCGGCCAGGCGCCCCAGATCAAACGTCGTGGACGACAGGCTTCAGAATGCGCTTGTCAGCTGGAGGCTGACGATCCGGCCAAAGATGTTGGCGTTGGAGGGATCGAAGGCGCCGTAACTGTTGCCCGCTTGGGTGAGCGCCACCGGCGGATCTTCGTTGGTGAGGTTCTGGACGTTGACGGCGACCCGCAGCGAACGGAACCTCGCCCCCTCGCTCGGAAACTCGTAACGCAGGCCAAGATCGACCGTGGTCCACGACGGCACCTTGCTCTGCGGCTGGCCCGTGAGCGGAAGCGTGTTGGTGTAGGAGCCGACATAGTTGATGAAGAGGTTGGCGCCGAACCTGCCCTGGTACCAGCCGATCTGACCGCGGCCGCGCAGGCTGACCGGGTAGTAGAAGGTGTCCAGCACGTCGGTTTCGGGCGCACCGGCGACCGGTTGGATGGTCTGGTTCAGAATCTTGGTGGCGCTCGCCCCGACGGACCAATGCCCTTTTCCGATGTCGAACAGATAGTTGGCCTGGAAATCGAGGCCGTCCTGGAAGGTCGTGGCCGCGTTGGTCGAGCGCGCGTCAAGGATAACATTGACCGAGCAGGCGCCGACGATGGTGGTGTTGTAGACCGCAGGATGCGCCGCGATGAAATCGGCCAGCACCGGATCATAGGTCGAAGGCGTGCCGTTCACGCATCCGGCCGGATTGTTCACCGGGGTGATGTACCCATCATAAAGCGCGGCATTCGCCGGGTTCGACAGGAACAGTCCGAGGTTCGGATTGACGATCTGATTGGAATACTTGGTGTTGTAATAGGTCGCCGAGAAGCTGAAGCCGGTGCCCGGAGGCCTGAAGTCCAAGCCGGTGGACCAGGTCGTCGCGGTTTCCGGCTTGAGCTCGGGGTTGGCGCCGAGCATCAGATAGGTGCTGCTGGCTCCGGGAAAGAGGAACCCGATATCGGTGCGGCCCGAATTGTTGGCGAACGGCGCGCCGACTACGGCCGACGAGTAGTTTTGCGGATTGGTGTCGGTCAGGGCCGGGGCGCGGAACGACGTCCCCCAGGAGCCACGGACCGAGATCGCGTCATTCACATCCCAGGTCGCGCCGACCTTGGGATTGGTCGTGCCCCCAAAATCCGAATAGTCGTCGTAGCGGATCGCCACGTCGACCTCGAGCGACTTCACCAGCGGCACGTTCATGTCGCCGCCGACGATCGGCACGAACAGCTCGGCGAAGGCCGACGCGGTGCTCCGATCGGCCGTCGCGTCGTTGGTCACCGCGTAGGTGTTGTTGGTCGGATCGTCTTCGAACGCGTTGTTGCTGGCGTTGCGCAGATGTTGGCGGTTGAAGGCCAGCTCACTGCCGAACGCGGTGCGGACCTTGCCGCCGGGCAGCGAGAACAACGGTCCGTTCAGCTTGATCATCGCGTCATAGAAGGTGTTCCAGGCCTGCTGGGTGTTGGTGCCCATGAAGCTGGCGTATTGCGCCTGGGTCAGCGGGGTCGTGCTGTACGGATTGATCCGGCCGGCGGTGATTTCCGCGGCCAGGGCCGCGCCATTGGCGTTGTTGTTGTAGTTGCAGATGCCGCACGTCGAGTCGTGGGCGTAGGTGACATAGGCGTCGGCGTTCCAGCTGCCCGGCAGGCCGGCCTTGAAGCCGCTCGTGACGCTGATCGTCTCGGTCGGGTTGGAGGTGACGGAGCGGCCGCCAAAGAACGTGACCGGATCAACCGCGATTTGCTGGCCCAAGGCGCCGCCGCACAACGCGCTCGAACTGGCGGCCGCGGCCGGCGCGCCGGCGATGTAGTAGGGGCCGCCTTGGCAGACGGTGACGATGTTTTGGACCCGGCTGTTGCCGTAGGCCCCCGTTGTCGTTTCGCGGTTGGTGTAGAAGCCCTCGACGAAGAACGACAGCGCCGAATTGAGTTCCTGGTTGAAGAACACCGCGGCCTGGTGCCGCCGCTGGCGCCCCAAGTAGTCGTTGAAGTACGACGAGTCGACGAGGTTGGCGCCGGACGTCAATTGCGTGAACTGAGGATTGGCCCCGGCGTTGCCCGGCACCGTGTAGTAGCTGTAGGCTTGGCCGTTGCCGCCGACGAGCAAGGTCGGGGTCGAAACCGCGATCGTCGCGTCGACCGCGCGAGCATCGATGCCGCCCAGGGGCCTGAGGTCGCGCCGCAGGAAAGGAGACTCGCCGCTGACGAAGGACTCGCGCGAGTCATAGTCGTAAGTGGCGATGATGTTGCCGGTGGACCAGCTATGGCCGGCGGTCACCGATGCGCCCCAGTTGTTGTGATAACGGTCGAAGGTGTCGCGAGCGGTGACTTCCACGCCGTCGAAATGCTTACGCAAGACATAGTTGATGACGCCGGACACCGCGTCCGAGCCGTAGATCGCCGAATTGCCGTCGCTCACCACTTCGATACGTTCGATCGCGGCGATCGGCACTTGAATGGATTCGGTGAAGGTGGCGCCGGCCCCGCTCGGCACGACCCGGCGTCCGTCGACAAGGGTCAGGGTAGCCGACGTGCCAAGGCCGCGCAGGTTGATCGCGGTGCCTTGAGTGGCGTTGCCGTCATAGCCGGACGTGCCGCCCTGGCGATAGACGGGGCCGGAGCCGCCGGCGTTGGGATTGTTCTGCACCTGCGGGAGAGTCTGCAGGACCTCGTTGAGGTTGGTCAGTCCGGTGGCGAGAATTTCTTCGCGACCGATCGTGATCGTCTCCGACCCGACCGGCCGGACGCCTGAGATATTGGTGCCGGTGACCACCACCTCGGCGACGGCGTTGCTGTCGGTGTCTTCCGACGTCTGGGCGCCGGTGTTCGCCGTCTTGGTGGCTTGGCTTTCGGCCTGGCCGTCCGTTGCGGCGCTTTGAGCATAGGCCGGTGAGGCCAAGGCCATACCGATGATCAAGGCGGCGGCGCTGGCCCCGTGAAGCAGAAATTGTGCAGATGCCTTCATTTTTCCCTCTCAAGTCATTCTTAGAGGTGGCGCATCACCTCCCCCGCGAGCTGGCGGCTGGCGCCGCTTCTCTCGCCCAGGGTGCAAGCGACCGCCGGCAGGGGGCGTGCGATGGCGACGCCGAGCGGCGTCGTTTGCAACTTGGATTCCCCTGCCGGCGCTCAACCCTGGCCGTGCTCACAGCCTTGATGAACCGGCGTTTGGTGATTACAAAATACAATTAACCGATAGATCGATCAGTAAACTGGATTGATCGATCGGGGCCAGGGCGTGGACGGCGCGCGGTGATCGACGCCCTCTCGAAGGGTTCGCAGCTTTTTGGAAATCGTCCGCGACCCAACATTTTCACGCGCCCCACGGCGTGCAGCGCTGATAAGCGCGACAATGTCCTGCCGCGGATGGGACCGAGCCGATCGTCACCGATGCGGCGCCTTCACAAGCAACGCCCACACCTCGCCACCCAGGCAAGAGGCGCGCGGCTTCGAGCTCGCCGGCCTCACCCGCGATGACACGCTCGGTCAGATCGCCATGTCGCTGAACACCGCGCGACCAATGCGCCGGATCGTCTGCGCGTGCTTTCCCTCGTCGGCTTTGCGCTGACTGAGGATGATCGGAGACACCAGCGGCTCGGTGATCGGCGCATAGCGGATATCGGATCGCTGCAAATGCTGCATCGAGCTGGGCACGATCGAGCAACCCGATTGGGCCGCGACCAACCCAAGCGCGGTCTGCACTTCGCGCACCTCGACGATCCGTTCCGGGCTGCAGCCGTGGTCGCGTAAAAGTTCGAGCACCTGATCGGCGTAGCTAGGACGCGGGACGCTCGGGTAGATCAGCAGGACGCCGCGGCAAAGATCGGCCAGCCGAACCGGCCGATCCTGCTGCGCCAGCGGGCTGCACGAGGATAACGCCGCGACAAGGGGTTCATTGTACAAGATCTCTCGCCGGATCGCCGGGTCATCGATCCGCACTCTGCCAAATCCGGCGTCTATGCGCCCGTCATGAAGCGCTTCGACCTGCTGAACGGTCGTCAGTTCGATCAGTTCAACCTCGGTGTCGGCCGCCTGATCTCGGAACCGGCGGATGACCTCGGGCAACGCCCCGTACATGATCGAACCGACCACCCCGATCACGAACCGGGGGCGCCCAGCCGCGGTCAGTTGCCGAATATTGTGCGTGATCTGCTCGATGCCGCCCAGCAACTGCACAGCTTGCTCGTGCAGCAGGCGGCCCGCCTCCGTRAGGCGGACCGGCCGGCTCGTCCGGTCGAACAAGGCGGCGCCGAGCTCAGCTTCCAGCTCGCGGATCTGACGGCTTAGGGGCGGCTGAGCAATGCCGAGCCGATCCGCGGCGCGGGTAAAATTGCGTTCCGCCGCGACGGCTACGAACGAACGAAGGTGACGCAGCTCCATGATACCGCCTGGGTATCATGTGTGACCAACTCGGTCTTTCCCAATCTCTCGACCGCCCCCTAAGACCTAACCAACGGTCAGGGAGCGCGATGTTGATCCGAGTTCGCGAGGTCGAGACATTTCTGGTCGATGTGCCGACGATACGGCCTCACGTCCTGGCGATGGCGACGATGCAGCGTCAGACGTTATGCATCGTTCGGGTACACTGCGGTGACGGCGTTATTGGCGTGGGCGAAGCCACGACGATCGGCGGCCTTTCCTACGGGCCCGAAAGCCCAGAGAGCATCAAGCTGATCCTCGACAGCTATGTCGCGCCGATCCTTCTGACCTGCAACGCGGCTCGCCCCGCCGAGGCGCTCGCCAAGATCTGCGCCAATATCGTCGGAAACCACTTCGCGAAGTCGGCGATCGAGACAGCGCTGCTCGACGCGCAAGCAAAGCGGTTAGCCATCCCGCTCAGCGAACTGCTGGGCGGGCGGGTACGCGATCGGCTTGCGGTGCTGTGGACGCTCGCCAGCGGCGACACGGCCACCGACATCGCCGAGGCCGAAGCGATGATCGACCAGCGCCGGCACGACACGTTCAAACTCAAGATCGGCAAACGCCCGCTCGCCGAGGATGTCGCTCACGTCGGGGCGATCAAGAAGGCCTTGGGAGATCGCGCGAGCGTGCGCGTCGACGTCAACATGGCATGGGACGAGACCACCGCGCGCAAGGGCGTGGCCATGCTGGCCGACGTCGGATGCGACCTCGTCGAACAGCCGATTTCACGCCATCACCGCGACGGCATGGCCCGGCTGACAGCCCAGGCGGCCATCCCGATCATGGCCGACGAGGCGTTGCAGGGCCCCGCCAGCGCCTACGAGTACGCGGTAAGCGGCGCGGCCAATGTGTTCGCGGTCAAGATCGAGCAGTCTGGGGGCCTGCGCGCCGCGCAGCAGGTGCAGGCGATCGCGCAGGCGGCCGGCGTGGCGTTGTACGGCGGGACGATGCTGGAGGGCGGCGTGGGCACGATCGCCTCGGCGCACCTTTTTTCGACCTTCCCGCAGCTGCGCTTCGGCACCGAACTGTTCGGTCCTCTGTTGCTGGCGGAGGAGATCCTGGAGGCGCCGCTCGACTATGCCGACTTCACCCTGGGGGTCCCGACCGGGCCGGGCCTGGGCATCGCTCTGGATTGGGACCGGGTCGCCTTCCTGAGGCGCGACGCCGCGCGCCGCACCCTGAGCATAGCAGCACACGCGGAGACAAACTGATCATGCTGTTTCAAGTCGAAATGGACGTTGAGGTCCCCGGCGATTTCGATCCGGCGCGGCTGGAGGCGCTCAAGGCCGATGAAAAGCAATATTCTCATCAGCTGCAGCGTTCGGGCAAGTGGCGGCATATTTGGCGGATCGTCGGCCGTTACGCCAACGTCAGCATCTTCGACGTCGAGAGCAACGCCGAACTGCACGAGCTCCTGACTAACCTGCCGCTCTATTCGCTCATGAAGATCAAGGTGACGCCCCTTTGTCGCCACCCGTCGTCCATTCACGACGACGACCGCTGAAAACATAAAGCCCGAAAAGGGAGAGGAAATGAGCCCCGATTTTGTAAAGACCGCCGCCGTCCAGGCGCTTTTGGACCGCGCCAGCGGCTCGACGTCGCCTGAGGGGGATCCCCGCCTCAAAGCGATTACGCGTGACCTGATCGAAGCGGTCATGGTCGCGGTCATCAAGCACGACATCAGCGAGGGCGAGTTCTGGCAGGCCATCACCTTTTTCCAACAGGGCGCTGGAGAATTCGGGCTGATCGTCCCGGGCACGGGCCTTGAGCATTTTCTTGACCTGTACACTGAAGCCAAGGACGCCGAAGCCGGCCTGGCCGGCGGCACGCCGCGCACCATCGAGGGGCCGCTCTATGTGGCCGGCGCCCCGCTGGTGGACGTCGAGGCCAGCCTCACCGACGATCCTGACGACACCGAGACCTTGTACATGAACGGCGCTGTCACCGGTGCGGACGGGGAGCCGGTCAAGGGCGCGATCCTGCATGTCTGGCACGCCAACTCCAAAGGGTGGTACTCGCACTTCGACCCAACCGCGGAGCAGACCCCGTTCAACAATCGCCGCCGCATCCGGCTGGGCGACGACGGCCGCTACGCCTTCCATTCCAAGATGCCGCACGGCTATAGCGTTCCACCGCAAGGCGCCACCGACCGGCTGATGAAGGTCCTTGGCCGCCACGGCAATCGTCCGGCCCACGTTCACTTCTTCGTCGAGGCGCCGGGCTACCGCCAGCTGACCACGCAGATCAACTTTGGCGATGACCCCTTCGCCGCCGACGACTTTGCGTTCGGCACGCGACCTGGTCTGCTGCCGACGCCCAACCGGCAGGGCGATGCGGTCTACATCGCGTTCGACTTCCAACTGCAGCGCGCCGCCGACGAGGCGGACGAGGCTCTGTCGGCTCGTCCGCGGCGCAGCGTCTGAAGGCCGGCGATGCGGAAGCTATTCCCCTCCCCCGGCGACGCGCTCGAGGGCCTRTTGTTTGACGGCATGACCATCATGTCGGGCGGGTTTGGTCTGTCGGGCAACCCCGAGAGCCTGATCCCCGTGATCAAGGCCGCGGGCGTGCGCGACTTGACCGTCATCTCCAACAACGCCGGCGCCGACGGCTTTGGCCTGTGGATGCTCCTTGAGAGCAGGCAGATCCGAAAGATGATCTCGTCCTACGTTGGTGAGAACAAGCTGTTTGAGTCACAGTATCTCTCCGGCGAGCTGGCGCTGGAGCTGACCCCGCAAGGCACGCTGGCCGAGCGCATCCGCGCGGGCGGGGCCGGCATCGCGGCCTTCTACAC
>NZ_JBFTZS010000225.1:0-7326 GCF_056406675.1 Caulobacter sp. P1_B12_2
CGTCCTGGACGGTGACCACCAGCGACAGGCGGTCGTCGATCTTGCGGCGATAGCCCAGGTCGATCCCGGCCGAGGGCATCGCATAGCCCTGGGCCGTCAGGCGCTTGCCGCTGAGGAAGCCGTTGACCTGGATCAGGTCCTTGGGCGTGGCCTGCCAGCTGAGGCTGGCCCGGCCCGAGGCGGTCACCGCCGAGCGGTCGTCCGTGAAGCCCAGGTTGGATCCGTCCAGCTGCGCCCAGAACAGGTTGGAGCTGAGATTATAGGTCAGCGTCTTGCTCAGCTTGCCGTTCAGCACCAGCTCCAGGCCGCCGTTGCGGCTCTGGGCGACATTGGCTTTGGTGGTGACGAACACCCCGCCGCCGATGTCGGTGACCACGTCGCTCATCACCTTGTCGTTCTCGCGGTAGTACAGCGTGGCCATCGCCAGCAGCGGCGCCTCGCGGTACTGCCAGCCCAGTTCGAACGACCGGGTCTCCTGCGGCTTCAGGTTGGGATTGCCGATGCGGTAGTTCAGCGGATCCAGCATGAACGGGACCGGGTTCAGGTCGAACGGTCCGGGACGCTGCAGGCGTTCGCTGTAGCTGGCGGTCAGCTTCTGCCGCTCGCCCAGCGGATAAGACAGGTGCAGGCTGGGCAGCCAGTCGGCGGTGTCGTTCTCGTTCTCCTGGCCCGCGGAAGTCAGATCCAGCTGAGACTTCTCGTAGCGCAGGCCGGCCAGCACGGTCAGGTCGCCGAGGGGGCGCTCGTAGGTCACATAGGCCTGGCTCAGGGTCTGCTCGTAGAGGAACTGGTTGGTCAGCAGCGGATCGGGGACCAGCCCGTCCAGGCTCGCGCCCCGGAAGCCGCGATTGACGTAGCCGTTGTCGTCGAACTGCACGTCGAACCCCAGCTTCAGCGTCCGCCCCTCGCCCATCGGCCGGACATAGTCTCCCTTCAGGTCGGTCTGGCGGACGTCGTAGCCCAGCCGCTGCTGGTCGAAGGCGCTGGAGGCCGCCGGCAGGGTCGCGACCGTGTGGCCGGCCCGCACGCGGTTGTCGTCGGTCACGTCGTAGCTGAGCTTCAGGGTCAGCTCGTGACCGTCGGCGCCCAGGCGGCGGCGCAGGTTGGCGCTGATCGCGGCGTTGTCACGCCGCTGGCGCACGGTCAGGTCGCGTTGGTAGGCCTGGGTCGGGTTTCCCGCCCCGTCCTGCCGCGCCGTGTCGGCCAGGCTGTCGACGGCGAGGTCGAAACGGCTGAGGCGGACCTCGCCRCCGACCCGCGTCTTGTCGGTCAGGTCGTAGTCGACCGTGCCGCCGCCGGTCAGGCTTTCGAAGTCGAGCTGGGTGTTCCCCTTGGTCTCGCTGTCGAGGTCGGCCTGCTGGCGATGCTCGTAGTCGACCTGGTCGGCCGTATCCCGGCGGTAGTTGAGGTCGCCGGACGCGGAAACCTTGCCGCTGTTGTAGCCTATATTGCCGCTGATCCCGCCGCGCCCGGAATCGCCGGTCGTCAGGCGCAGCGAGCTGGTGCGGCCCGCGCCCTTGCCCTTCTTGGTGATCAGATTGATGACGCCGCCCGTGCCGTCGGCGCGGAACTCGGCGGAAGGGTTGGTCATCACCTCGACCCGGTCGATGCGGTCGGCGGGCATCTGCTGCAACGCCTGGCCGCGCCCCTCGCCCTGGAACAGGCCCGAGGGCTTGCCGTCGATCAGGATCGTCACCGACGGATCGCCGCGCAGGCTGACATTGCCCTGCACGTCGACCTCGACGGAGGGGATGTTGCGCAGGGCGTCGGCGACCGCGCCCGACTGGGCCGACAGGTCGCTCGAAAGGCTGTAGCTGCGCCGATCGATCGAGGTGCGAACCTGCGGCGCATCGGCCTTGACCTCGACGGCGCTGACGCCCGTGGAGGCCTCCGCGGCCGGCGTCTCGGGCACGGCGGCCTGAGGCGTGGGCGGCGGGGCGCTGGGAGCAGCTTGAACGGCGGCGAGCGCCGCCCAGACGAGGCCGATATACACTTGAGATCCCTTGGAAAGCCGCTGACGAACGCGTCGCAATGGCTTATGATACAGCTGTACTTTAATCGAAAATACAAATGTACTTTCGGTAATGGAGGAAGCGCGTGCGGATTTCGGGCGCCGAGAGCCAGGTGATGGAAGCGCTGTGGCGGTGCGGGCCGCTGACGCCGGACGGCGTCGTCGCGGCGGTAGGCCAGGCCCACGACTGGGCGCCGGGCACGGTCAAGACCCTGATCACCCGCCTGCTGCGCAAGGGCGCCATCGCCGGCGCGCGCGAGGCGGGCGGCTATCTCTATCGGCCGTTGGTGTCGCGCGACGACTATGTGCAGTCCGAAAGCCAGGGCCTGGTCGATCGGCTGTTCGGCGGCGAGGTGGCGCCGCTGGTCGCGCATTTCGCCCAGCACCGGACGCTGACCGCCAAGGACGTCCAGTTGCTGAAGGACCTGATCGCCGAGATCGAGGACGATGGCTGAGGTCCTGGCTGTTCTCCTGCGCGTCAACTTGGCCCTGGCGATCGCGGTCGCCGGGGTCATGGTCCTGCGCCTGCCGGCGCGCCGGCTGTTCGGGGCGCGGATCGCCTATGGCCTTTGGATCCTGCCGCCGCTGGCCGCCCTGGCCATGATGGTCCCGGCCCGGGTCGTGACCCTGCGCCTGCCCGCCCCGTCGACCGAAATCGCGCAAGCGGCACTTCCGTTCATGGCGACGCCCGCGACGACCACCCCGTTCGACGTCCAGCCGCTGCTGGCCGGGCTCTGGCTGGCCGGCCTCGTCGCCAGCCTGGCCTGGCAGACCTGGCGGCAAGCCCAGTTCGCCCGCGCCGCGCGGGCCGGGCGGGCGGGGCCAGCCGTGGTCGGGGTGCTGCGCCCGCGCGTGGTGACGCCGGCCGATTTCACCCAGCGCTATACGCCGGCCGAGCGCGAGGTCGTGCTGGCCCACGAGCGGACCCACCTGGAGCGGGGCGACCCGCTGGTCAACGCCGCCCTGGCCCTGCTGACCTGCGTGAACTGGTTCAATCCGGCCGCCCACGCGATGTCGCGCTGGCTGAAGATCGACCAGGAGCTGGCCTGCGACGCCCGGGTCGTGGCGAACCATCCCAAGGCCCGCAAGGCCTATGCCCAAGCCATGCTGAAGACCCAGCTGGCCGCCCGCCCCCTGCCGCTGGGCTGCCATTGGTCCGCCCACCCGTTGGCCGAGCGCGTGCGGCTGCTCACCCGCCCCGCGCCCAGCCGGACCCGCCGTCTCGCCGGCGCGAGCCTGACCGCCGTCCTGGGCCTGACCGGCGCCGTGGGCGCCTGGGCCGCGCGGCCCGCCGAGATCGCCGTGACCTATGCGGCGCCGCCTGTCGTCGCCGAGGCCGGCGAACGCCCTAGCCTTTCGCCGTCGTCGCGTCCGGGCGCGCCCGCGCCGCCCCGACGGCCTTCCGCACCCCGCGCGCCGGCTTCCCGGACCGAGACAGCCGCCGCCGAGCCGATCCCCGCGCCGGTCGCGCCGCAAGCCGAACCCGCCGTCGCCAGCCCGCCAGCCCTGCCCGTCGAGCTTCGCCGGATCCGCATCATCCGCGCGGCCGCCGAGCGCTCCCTGGTCCAGCCCGGCTCGGCGGTGCGCGTGGTCGCCAGAGGCCTGTCGCCGGACGGTGTCCCGCTGTGGTCGGACTTCACCGCCTTCGGCTCGCAGCGCCTCTATCGCGTGGGCGCCTACGAGCGGAGCGGCAGCCGCTATTCGATCTTCACCAGCGTGATCCAGGAGGGCGAGCGCCTGCGGGTCACGGTCAGCCTGGGCCGCGCCTTCAAGCCGGAACTGACCGGCTCGATCGAACTGGCTCCCAACCAGACCGGCGTCCTGCGCCTGCCGACCGGCCAGCCCATGGTCGTCACCGCCACCGTGCGGCCCGAGACGCCCGACGAGATCGAGGAGGGACGGCGGATGTCGGCTGAGGCGGGCGACGCGGCGGGCCGCTGGGGGTAGAGCCTTCGCGCTGCCCAACACTCCGCTGATCCCGGCGAAGGCCGGAACCCAGATCCCATAGCGGCGTATCGGGCTGGACTAGCTCTGTGCTTGAGGAACCCACCTCAAAGCCATTCCATCTGGGTCCCGGCCTTCGCCGGGATGAGCGGAGATTTGGAGGATCTAGACCTTCAACCGCCCGATCAGCGCCGTGGTCGATGGATCGTGCGAGCCCACGGCCCCGCTTTCCAGCTCGGGCAGGATGCGGCCGGCCATCACCTTGCCCAGCTCCACGCCCCACTGGTCGAAGCTGTTGATGCCCCAGATCACGCCCTCGACGAAGGTCTTGTGCTCGTAGAGGGCGATCAGGGCGCCGAAGGTCCGGGGCGTCAGGCGCTCCATCAGCACCAGGGTCGAGGGGCGGTTTCCGGCGAAGGCGCGCTGGGGTGCGAGGGCTGCAATTTCGGCTGCAGCAACGCCCTTGGCGGTCAGCTCGGCGACCACGTCCTCGGTCGATCGGCCCACCATGAAGGCCTCGGCCTGGGCCAGCAGGTTGGACAGCAGCTTCTCGTGCATGCCGGCCGGGCCTTCGTCGGACTTGGCCACGCCGATCAGCTCCATCGGGGTGATGTCGGTCCCCTGGTGCATGCACTGGAAATAGGCGTGCTGGACGTTGGTGCCCTCGTCGCCGAACACGACGGTGGCGGTGCCGCGCTTGGCGGGCTGGCCGTCCGGCCCGACCGACTTGCCGTTGCTCTCCATCTCCAGCTGCTGGAGGAACGAGGCCAGGCGGCGCAGGCGGTGCGAATAGGGCACGACCGAGCGGGCGCGGCGGTCCAGGCCGTTGCGGTTGAAGATCTGGGCCAGGGCGATCAGCACGGGCGCGTTCTTTTCCAGCGAGGCCGTGCGGAAGTGCTCGTCCATGGCCGCCGCGCCGTCCAGGAAGCCCTGGAACGCGTCCCAGCCGCAGGCCACGGCCACCGACAGGCTGACCGAGGACCACAGCGAATAGCGGCCGCCGACCCAGTCCCAGAAGCCGAACACGCGGTCGTCGGCCACGCCGAAGGCGGCGGTCTTGTCCAGGGCGGTGGAGATGGCCGCCAGGTGGGCGTTGGCGCCGGTCTCGCCCAGAGCCTGCGCCAGCCAAGCGCGGGCGGCGCCGGCGTTGGCCAGGGTCTCCTGGGTGGTGAAGGTCTTGGAGACCACGATGACCAGGGTCTGTTCCGGATCCATGTCGGCCGTGGTCAGGGCGAACTCGGCGCCGTCCACATTGGCCACGAAGCGCAGGTCGATGCTCGGCTTGACCGGGCGCAGGGCGTCCCACAGCAGACGCGGGCCCAGGTCGCTGCCGCCGATGCCGATGTGCAGGATGGCCTTGAACGGCTTGCCGGGGGCGCCCTTGATCTCGCCCGAGCGCACGGCCTCGGCGAAGGCCTTCATCCGGGCGCGCACGGCCTCGACCTCGGCCATGATCGGAACGCCGCCGGCCTTGAAGTCGGCGTCGGCCTTGGCGCGCAGGGCCGTGTGCAGGACGGCTCGGCCCTCGGAGCTGTTGATCGCCTCGCCGCCGAACATCGCCGCCCGGGCGGCTTCGACGTCGGCCGCGTGGGCCAGGTCCAGGGCGGCCTCGAGGCCGGCCTCGTCCCAGGCCTGCTTGCTGAGGTCGATGTGCAGACCCGCGACGTCGAGGGTCAGGGCTTCCAGGCGCCGGGGCTCGGCGTCGAAGAACTCGACGATGCGCTTTTCGCCGGCGGCCTTGGCGGCGTCTTCCAGGCGGGTCCAGGCGGCGTCGAGATCGGCCATGCGGCGTTCCTTCATAGGGTTTGGTAAATCGGCGTTTACCCGGGCGGGCTTACCAAACCCCTGCCGCCGCGTCATGAAGACCAATGACGTTTTTCGCGGGGAGTGCACCATGTCCTGTGACGCCGTCGCCTTTTCCGCCATGTTGTGGTTCGCATCGTTCAGTCCGGACGCCCAGGCGGGCGCCGCGCCGGCCGTGGTCCAGTCCGCGCCCGCGCCGGCTTCGGTAGCGGGCGAGCCCCTCTTCGCCGACATCGTCAAGCGGGCCGGCGGGCTGAAGGCCCAGGCCGAGACCTATCGCCAGAGCCTGCCCAAGACCCCCGACGCCGTCGCCAAGGCCCTGAAGGACTTCGACGTCTTCCAGGGCAGGATCACCGAGCTGTCGGCCCTGGACATGAAGGGCCACGTGACCCTGAAGGAGCGCGGGGCGGTCGACGACCTCAAGTGCATCCTGCGCGGCATCAGCCAGGACCTGCCCGAGAAGCTGAAGGCCGTGGTCGAGGCCAAGACCGTCAAGGACCAGGACCTGGCCCTGCGGGACATGGTCTATCTGCTGAACGACAACGTCGAAGTGATCACCGCGCCGCCGCAGCCGGCGGCTTAGACAAAATTCCGCTCATCCCGGCGAATGCCGGGACCCAGATGGAAAAGCGATATGGCTGACGCCAAGCGCGTTGAGCCCTTCCAATCCGACTCTCCGCCATAGGATCTGGGTCCCGGCAGTCGCCGGGATGAGCGGATCTATGAGAGCCCTAAGCGTCCCGATACTTCACCGAGCACCCGTACGGCTGGCTGTAGGCCACGGCCACCTTGCGGCCCTCTTTCACGTCGCCGAGCGCGGCGGCGACGTAGTTCCTGGCCGTCTTCAAGTCCTCGACCCTGGCGCTGGGCGTGTCGTCGATGGCGCCCTCGTAGACGACCTGGCCGCCCTGATCGATGACGAACATGTGCGGCGTGGTCTTGGCCTTGTAGGCCGTGGCCACCACCCCCTGCGGGTCCAGCAGCAGGGTCGTGGGCTTGGCGCCCTTGGCGGTCATCCAGGTCTTGGCGGCCGCGCCGTCCGGGAAATAGCCCTGCTTGCCGGGCGCCGACGAGGCGATCGTCAGCCACACCACGCCGTCGGCCGCGGCGGCCTGCTGCAGGCCCTGCATGTTGCCCGAATAGTGCTTCTTCACATAAGGGCAGCCCTCGTTGACCCATTCCAGCACCACGACCTTGCCCTTGAACTCGGCCAGGGAGCGGGTCTTGCCGTCGACGTCGACGGCGGTGAAGGCCGGCGCGGGCTTGGCCAGGGCGAGCGACGGCGCCAGGGCGAGACCCGTCAAGGGCAGGGCGGCGGCGACGAGGCGGCGAGTGATCGGCATGTCGTTCTCCCGAACGTTAAAGCCCTCCGTCCCCACGATTCCACAAAACCGCGTTTCGCGAAAGACTCGCAAAGAGGGCGTGCGCGTCGCCGCACCTTCGCCATCGAGGCTTGATAAGGCGAAGCTTGCCGTCCAGAAGATCCGCCTCCTCCCGAGCAGCCTCCGCCGATCATGCCGTCGAAGTTCAAGATCTCCGCCGCGCTCGTCGCCGCCGCCGTCGTGCTG
>NZ_JBFTZS010000226.1:0-7313 GCF_056406675.1 Caulobacter sp. P1_B12_2
GCCGCGTCGACAGCGCCTTCCTGGCCCGCATGGTCGCCGAGCACCGCATGGACGAGGTCGAGGCCGCCGAACTGATCGTCGACCTCACCTACACCCTGCCCAAACGCGCCTACAAACTCGACCAACGGCCCAACTGGGCCAGGCCGGTCGGCCAAGGCGTCACCGTGGCTTGACGTCGAGACTCCAAACTATAAGATATTATTCCATAATATGGGACTCACAAGAGGTCCCGCTGAGGGGAAGACGCCATGACACCCAACCCGCTGCTTGGCGTGCTCTTTCATTGGCTGGGCGGCCTGTCGTCCGCCAGCTTCTACGTGCCCTATCGCAGCGTGCGCCGCTGGTCGTGGGAGATCTTCTGGCTGACCGGCGGGATCTTTTCCTGGCTGATCGCGCCCTGGCTGTTCGCCGGCCTGCAGACCAACGACCTGCTGGGCGTGATGGCCCAGGTCCCGCCCAAGACCGTCGGCCTATGTGTGATGTTCGGCGTGCTCTGGGGCTTCGGCGGCCTGACCTACGGCCTGACCATGCGCTATCTGGGCCTGTCGCTGGGCATGGCCGTGGTGCTGGGCCTGTGCACGGTGTTCGGCACCCTGATCCCTCCGCTGGTCCAGGGGGATTTCGCCGAGAAGCTGCTGGGATCGCCGTCGGGACGGATCATCCTGCTGGGCCTGATCGTCACCCTGGCCGGGATCGTCGTCGTGGCCTGGGCCGGCGCCAAGAAGGACGCCGACCTGTCGCCGGAGCAGAAGAAGACCGCCGTCGCCGAGTTCGACTTCAAGAAGGGCATCGCCGTGGCGGTGTTCTCCGGGATCATGTCGGCCTGTTTCGCCTTCGGGCTTTCGGCCGGCGAACCGATCAAGGCGCTGTCGGCGGCGGCGGGCACCGGCCCGCTGTGGACCGGCCTGCCGACCCTGTGCCTGGTGATGTTCGGCGGCCTGATCACCAACGGCGTGTGGTGCGCCTGGCTGATCTTCAAGAACCGCAGCGCCGGCCAGTGGCTGGGCGCGGTCAGCCCCGCCGAGGCGGCCGACAATCCCGAGACCGCCGCCCTGAAGCGCTCGCCCCTGCTGGCCAACTACCTGCTGTGCGCGGTGGCCGGCACGGCCTGGTACTTCCAGTTCTTCTTCTACACGATGGGCGAGAGCCAGATGGGCCGCTTCGGCTTCTCCAGCTGGACCCTGCACATGGCGTCGATCATCATTTTCGGCACCCTGTGGGGCTTCGCCTTCCGCGAATGGAAGGACGCCCGGCCCCGGGTCAAGGCCATGGTCTGGACAGGCGTCGCCCTGCTGGTCGGCGCGACGGTGATCATCGGCTACGGCAACCGGTTGGGCGGCTAGTTTTCCGCTGGGCTCAGCCTTGAAGGGTTGAAGCCCAGGGCCATGCCGATCTCCAGGGCGGCCGCGACCACCCGGGGCGTCAGTTCGGCCATGCGCGCCTCGTCCATATATTGCGGGACGCTGGACAGGCTGATGGCGGCGACGATCGCGCCGCTGGCGTCGCGGATCGGGGCGGCGATGCAGCGGATGCTGTCGCCGCCGTCCTCCAGGTGCAGGGCGTGACCGATCCGGCGCGCCGCCTCGACATCGCGATGGAAGGCCGCCGCCTCAGGCGAGCCCGGGTTCTCGGCGAACAAGGCCGCCCAGCGTTCCGGCGGCGTATCGATCAACAGGGCGCGGCCCAGGGCGGTGTCGCGCAGACGGTTGCGGTCGCCGACCCGGTGACGGATCTCCAGCCGCCGCCGCCCGGGGATCTGGGCGACATAAAGCACGTCGTCGCCGGCCGCCGTTCCCAGATTGGTCGCGTCCTGGGTCTCGGCCGACAGCTCGGCCAGCACCGGCCGCGCGACATCGCTCAAGCCCAGCCGCTCGCGGGCCTGATGGCCCAGCTGCACCAGGCGGCCGCCCAGCCGATAGTCGCGGCCCACTGACGACAGCAGACCACGATCGACCAGGGCCGAGGCCAGGCGGTGGGTGGTGCTGCGGGTCAGGCCGACCCGTTCCTCGAAGGCCTTGAGGCTATGGGCGCCCTCGGCGACGGCCTCGAGAATGTCCAGCGCCCGGTGAAGGGTCTGACTGGCGCGATCGGCGGCGGCGGAGACTTGAGGCTCGGCTGTATCTGACAAGGGGGCATCCTATCCCGATCGCGCCCCTAGATAGCATCGGAATGCCGATTCCGGCGATGCTTCGTCGATGATGCGGAGCCGAAATCGTCGGGGATTCCGGCTCCGCGTCAGGAATCTATCGCGAGGCCGCGTCCCACGCCGCGACGCGATAGCCGTTGGCGTCCAGGCAGCGGTTCATGGCGGTCTTGTGGGCGTCGTCCTGGGCCATCCGCGCGGCGCGAGAACCGCCCTTGGCCTTGTCGTAAGGCACCTTGAGGATCAGGCCGGTGGCGCCCGGATCCAGGTTGCGCGCCTTGGCGCTGGACGATGAGACCTCGAACCGGTCGGTCTTGCCGGCCCGGACCTGGTCGCGGCACGAGGCGAAGGTGGTGGCGAAGGCCTTTTCGTCCGAAGCCTTGGTCTCCAGGCGCGGCGAATAGCCGGTTCCCCCGCCGCCCATCGTCGAGCAGGCGCCCAGCGACGCGGCGCAGATCGTCGTGGCGGCGAGCGCCAACATCTTGGAATAGTTCATGGTCTTGTCCTCCCAGCAGCTTCCAAAACCCCGAAGCTGTAAGGAGCGCGGCGCGGGCGTTCCGGTTCCGCTTGGGCGTTGGACGGGCAAGCTGAGCCCTGGGAACACCCTCCCCGCCCATCGGTTTTGAAGAGGGCAGACATGGAGGAAACCAATGTCCAAAGCCCCGCCCATCCCCGAGGAACAACGCGCCTTCAAGGGCCAGAAGCCCGACATCGAAGGCTCCACGAACGGCCGCCGGGACGAAAAGACCGGATTGCAGTCCAACGAGCCGGGCGACGGCGACGTCAATCTCAGAGAACAGGGCCGCCAGGGAAACATCCGCCAGAACACGACCCATTCCGGCAACGTCCAGGATCGCTAGCAATAGGGAGCCCTCTCCCGCGGGAGAGGGCTCTCCTAGGCCGCCTCGCGAACCTCCGGGGCGAACTCCGGATAATATCCCGCCATCATCCGCTCGGCGAAGGCCACCAGATTGGGCAGGCTCTCGGCGCGGCGACGCAGGGGCGAGTCGAAGAACGGCGTCAGGATCTGGGCCAGCATGGCGAAGACGACGGCGTCGACGCTGCTGGGCCGGTGGCCCATCATGAAGGACTTGTTTCCCAACATCTCCGACAGGGCCGTCAGCGACCAGGCGCCCAGCTCCAGGATTTCCTCGGGCGAATGGCGGCCGATGCCGACGGCCTTCAGGTTGGTCTGCACGGCGTCCAGCAGGCCGTCGATCGCGTCGGCCCGCGCCTCGCCCGGCATGCCGTCGAACCAGCGAGCCGGGCCCTTGGCGAAGTTGTCGTCGTCGAAGAACCGGAAGTGGCAGCTGGCCCAGCTCAGATGGTTCTCGACCATCCGCTCGATCGCCCAGGCCTGGCCGCGCTGGGCCTTGCTGAGGCCGGCGTCCAGATCGACGCCGTAGCTGCGCTCGATATAGGCGCGGATGAAGGTGGAGTCGGCGACCTTGATCCCGTCGTCGTCGATCCAGGGCAGCTGGCCCTTGGGCGAGGTCTCCGGATGGGCCAGGACCTTCTCGTACCAGAGGCCCGCCATCTTCAGATGGATCTCGGTCTTGGTGACATAGGGGCTGCCCTCGGGGAGGCCATAGGCGGGGCCGGCGGCGTAGAGCGTGATCATGGTGGTCTCTCCCTGCTGAGCCGCCTTTTGGTGTCCGTCCCAGACGCCGTATTGCGACAATCGGACGCTACCGCCATCCTGCTGCCAGCATGCTGTCAGCATCGATCCCGCAGAGTGCCCTCATGAGACGCGCCGAACGCTTATTCCAGATCATCCAGATCCTCCGCCGCAGTCGCCAGCCGGTCACGGCCGACGCCATGGCGGCCGAGCTGGAGACGTCGAAACGCAGCGTTTATCGCGACGTCGCCGCCTTGATCGGCCAGAGGGCGCCCATCCGCGGCGAGGCGGGCGTCGGCTACATTCTGGAGGCCGGATACGACATGCCGCCCCTGATGCTGACACCCGACGAGATCGAGGCCGCCGTGCTGGGGGCCCAGTGGGTCGCCGGACGCGGCGACCCGGTGCTGGCCACCGCCGCCAACGACCTGATCGCCAAGATCGCCGCCGCCGTCCCCGAACAGCTGCGGCCCTATGTGCTGACCCCGGCCACCGGGACCGGCACCAACTGGAAGGCCCTGCCCGACGGCATCGACATCGCCCAGACCCGGGCCTGGATCCATGCCGGCCGCAAGATCCGCCTGGACTATCGCGACGAGAAGGGCGCGGTCAGCCAACGGGTGATCTGGCCGGTGACGGTGGGCTATCTCGACACGGTGCGCCTGCTGATCGGCTGGTGCGAGCTGCGCAACGACTTCCGCAACTTCCGCACCGACCGGATCGAGGGCGCCGAGTTTCTCGACGAACGCCACGGCCAGCGGCCGGGGGTGCTGCGGACGAAGTGGCAGCGAGCGCTGGAGGAGGAGCGCAAGCGGTGGGCGGCCAAGGGCGAGAGCTGCTRAGCGCCAAGACTGTCATCCCGGACAAGCGCGCAGCGCGCCGATCCGGGACCGGGCCGAAGCGCTGAGCTCAGGCGTCGATCCCGGGTCTTCGCTTCGCTACGCCCGGGATGACAGACCTTTTGCGATTAAACCCCGTGTCGCTTGGCGAAGGTCTCAAATAGGTCCGGCCAGGCCGCGACCGGCTTGCCGACGATGCCGCGCAGGCCAAAACCGTGGCCGCCCTCCTCGAAGATGTGCATCTCGGTGGGGATCGCCTTGGCCTTCAAGGCGGTGAACATCATCAGGCTGTTGGCCACCGGCACGGTCTTGTCGTCGGCGGCGTGGACCAGGAACACCGGCGGGACGCGGTCGGTGACGTTCTGCTCCGGCGAATAGAGCGCGATCTGCTCGGGCGTCGGCGTGGGACCCAGCAATTGCTTGCGCGAGCCGCCGTGGACCGCGCCGTCGATCATGGTGACCACGGGGTACATCAGGCACGACAGATCGGGCCGGGCCGACAGGTCGTCGGCGGCGTCGATCCGGTCATAGACCTTGGCGTCGAAGCGGGTGGTCAGGCTGGCGGCCAGGTGCCCGCCGGCCGAAAAGCCCATGATCGAGACGCGGGCCGGGTCGAACTTCAGGCTCGCCGCCTTCGAGCGGACCAGCCGCACGGCGCGCTGGGCGTCCTGCAGCGGCGCGTCGGGACCCGCGCCCCAGCCGTCGCCGGGCAGGCGGTAGAGCAGGACGAAACAGATGTAGCCGCGGTCGGCCAGCCAGCGGGCGGTCTCGAAACCCTCCTTGTCGCTGACCACGCGCTCATAGCCGCCGCCGGGCATCAGCACCACCGCCGCGCCGTTGGCCTTGGCGGTGGGACGGAAGACGGTCAGGGTCGGCTTGCGGGTGTGGGTCGTGGCGCGGTCGCGCAGGCCGCCGGCGACGGTGCGGTCCAGCACGGTTTCGACGGCCGTCACGCCGGCCGAACCGGGCGGGTCGCCGGGCCACAGGGGGAAGACTTCGGTCGGATCCGCCAGGGGCTTCACGGGCTTGGGGGCGGGCTTGGGATCGGCGAGCGCCGCCCCCGCCAGCAACGATGTCAGCAGGCCGCCCGTGAGGCTGGCCAGGGTTCCCCGGCGATTGAACATGCGACCTCCCAAAGCGACGCGAAGGGACCCTAGGGCGGGGTTCGGGTCGCGGCAAGTCACCGGTGTCATTCCCGAGCGGCCGATGCTCCAGCGCGATAGACACGCCAACCAGCCAGGTCGCGACGGGTCGGTGATCAGCCTCGACGCAACACGCCAAGCACGGCGTCGCCAATGCGCCTGGTTCGATATTCAGCGATCCGCCGGCCGACTTCGGCGCTGGCCGTGCTCGTGGGAAAGCCGCCGATGCCGCTGGGATTGAGCGCGCGATCGCCGGCCTCGCCCGCCTTTAGGAAGGGTAAGGACGGGGACTGAGGCAGGCTGGCGTATCCGTCGCCGACCTGTTCGGGTCGATAGTGCAGCATCAAACTGGTTTCCCAGCCGTCGGCGTGCGTCGTGAACGCCGGCTCGGTCCCGCCCAGAAGGTCTTTCAACATCGGGAAATTCAGCCCGTCGACGATCGGCAGGATGTTTGGGCTGGGCGGCAGGCCCAGTCTCGCCAGTCGTTCGCTGTCGATCAGCGCATAGGCCTCCAGACCCGCGATTTCCCCGCTAGCCTGCACCGCCGCCTTCGCCATGGCTGTCAGATGTCGGCCGCCGAGATGGCCGCTGTAGAGGAAGACGCGCCTGAAGCCGTTCACGCTCAGCGAGCGCAAGACATCGACATAGAGCGCGATGAAGGTCGCCGAACTCACCGTCAGGCTGCCCGGATAGATGTAGGTGCCGTCACGCCGATCATCGTCGGCTTCATTCGTGATGCCGATGTTGAGGCACGGCCCCATGATGCTTTGGAAGCCGCCGTCGGAGAGGTAGGTCTGAACATCGCCAAGCTGGTCGATGGCGCCCAGCGCGTCGGCCCCCAACGGCAGATGGGGGCCATGCGCCTCGATGGCGCCGACGGGCAACAGTCCGATATCGGTTTTCGCGATCGCCGCTTCGAACTCGGGGAAGGTCATCTCGAACATCGTGCGCACGGCCGACTTGCCGCCGGTGGGCGAGCGCGCCGCTGCGGCGCCGCCGATCAAGGCTCCGATCGCCGACGCGCCGCCCAAGAGCCCGATCGCCGTCCTGCGCCGCATCGTCAACTCCGTCTGGAAGCGCCGAAGGCTAACACGACGCGCTGGGAGCAGGTCGTCCAATGATCGGAGGCTGGTGCGGAAAATCGCGCCTGCGCTAGGTCGCGAATCTCAGGTGGTGCAGCACGATCCCGCTGGTGGTGGCCACGTTCAGCGAGTCGAAGCCGTTCGCCATCGGGATGCCGACGGTGCGCACCCGGTCCATCACCGCCTGGGACAGCCCCGGCCCCTCCGCGCCCAGCAGCACCGCCGCCCGGGCCGGCGGATCCAGCCGCGCCAGGGTCTGGCCCGCCGCCGGGCTCAGCGCCAGGCCCTGGAAGGCGTGACGCTCCAGCAGGGCGACCACGTCCTCGCCCGGCGCCAGCCAGGCGGTCGGGACGCTGAGCGTCGCGCCGATCGAGACCCGGATGGCCTTGCGATAGAAGGGGTCGCAGCAGTCGCCGTCCAGGATCACCCCGTCGACGCCGAACGCGGCGGCGTTGCGGAAGATGCCGCCCAGATTGTCGTGATTGGCGA
>NZ_JBFTZS010000227.1:0-7311 GCF_056406675.1 Caulobacter sp. P1_B12_2
GGTCAGGATCATGCCGGTGGCCGCTTCCGCGTCCAGCAGCTTGAACAGCGTGCCCTTCTCGGTGTGGTCGGGCTGGGCCGGATAGCCGGGGGCCGGGCGGATGCCCTGGTATTTCTCGGCGATCATCAGGTCGGTATCTAGCCCCTCATCCGGGGCGTAGCCCCAGAGCTCAACACGCGCCTTGTAGTGCAGCCACTCGGCGAAGGCCTCGGCCAAACGGTCGGCCAGGGCCGAGGCCATGATGGCGCTGTAGTCGTCGCCGGCGTCCTTGAAGCGCTTGACGATCTCGTCCTCGCCATGGCCGGCGGTGACGGCGAAGCCGCCCATGTAGTCGCCGCCCTGCCCGATCGGCGCAACGAAGTCGGCCAGCGCCAGGTTGGCCTTGCCCTCGGACTTGTCCATCTGCTGGCGCAGGGTGAACAGCCGCGACAGCTCGGTCGTGCGGGTTTCGTCCGTGTAGAGAACGATGTCGTCGCCGTCGGCCTGGGCCGGCCAGAAGCCGATCACGCCCTTGGCTCCGAACCACTTCTCGGCGACCACCTTGTCGAGCATCTCGCGGGCTTCGCGATAGAGGTCGGTGGCGGCCTCGCCGACCACGTCGTCCTCCAGGATCTGCGGGAAGCGGCCGATCAGCTCCCAGCTGGCGAAGAACGGCGACCAGTCGATGAACGGGACCAGCTCCTCCAGCGACGGCTCGAATGCGCGTGCGCCGATGAAGCTGGGCTTGGGCGGCGCGTAGCCCTCCCACTCGATGGCGAACTTGCGCTTGCGAGCGTCGGCCAGTTTGGTGCGCGCCTTGGCCGTCTGACCCCGGGCGTACTGCTCGCGGATGCGCACATATTCGGCCCGCGTCTCGGCCTGCAACCGATCGCGCTCGCTGGCCGACAACAGGCCCGAGACCACGCCCACGGCCCGGCTGGCGTCGAGGACGTAGGTCGTGGAGCCCTTGTGATAGGCCGGCTCGATCTTGACCGCGGTGTGGGTGCGGCTGGTGGTGGCGCCGCCGATCAGCAGCGGCATGGTGAAGCCCTGGCGCTCCATCTCCGAGGCCACGAACACCATCTCGTCCAGCGACGGGGTGATCAGGCCCGACAGGCCGATCATGTCGACGTTGTGCTTCCTGGCTTCCTCAAGGATGCGGTCGGCCGGGACCATCACGCCCAGGTCGATGACCTCGTAATTGTTACATTGCAGGACCACGCCGACGATGTTCTTGCCGATGTCGTGGACGTCGCCCTTGACCGTGGCCATCAGGATGCGGCCGGCCTGCTCGCGCGGCTTGCCGGCCTTCTCGGCCTCCATGAACGGCTCCAGCCAGGCCACGGCCTGCTTCATGACGCGGGCCGACTTGACCACCTGAGGCAGGAACATCTTGCCCGAGCCGAACAGGTCGCCGACCACGTTCATGCCGTCCATCAGGTGGCCTTCGATCACGTGCAGCGGCCGTTCGACCGACAGGCGCGCTTCCTCGGTGTCCTCGTTGATGAATTCGGTGATGCCGTTGACCAGGGCATGGGTGATGCGTTCGTTCACCGTGCCCTTGCGCCATTCCAGATTGGCGGTCTGGACCTGGCTCTTGTCGCCCTTGTACTTCGGGGCCAGGTCGACCAGCCGCTCGGTGTTGGAGACGTTGGTGCGCTGCGGGCGGTTGAGGATCACGTCCTCGACGGCCTCGCGCAGTTCGGCGTCCAGGGTGTCGTAGACCGGCAGGTCGCCGGCGTTGACGATGCCCATGTCCATGCCCGCCTCGATGGCGTGGTACAGGAACACCGAGTGGATGGCCCGGCGCACGGGCTCGTTGCCGCGGAAGCTGAACGACACGTTCGACACCCCGCCCGAGATGCGGGCGTAGGGGCAGCGCTTCTTGATCTCGCGCGTGCCCTCGATGAAATCGACGGCGTAGTTGTCGTGCTCCTCGATCCCGGTCGCCACGGCGAAGATGTTGGGGTCGAAGATGATGTCTTCCGGCGGGAAGCCCACCTTGTCGACCAGGATGCGGTAGGCCTTCTCGCAGATCTCGATCTTACGGGCGGCGGTGTCGGCCTGGCCGACCTCGTCGAACGCCATCACAACCACGGCCGCGCCGTAGCGTAGACACAGCTTGGCCTGCTCGATGAACTTGGCTTCGCCTTCCTTCATCGAGATCGAGTTGACGATCGCCTTGCCCTGAACGCACTTCAGGCCGGCCTCGATCACCTCCCACTTGGAGCTGTCGATCATCACCGGCACCCGGGCGATGTCGGGCTCAGCCGCCATCAGGTTCAGGTAGGTGATCATGGCCTGCTTGGAGTCCAGCAGGCCCTCGTCCATGTTGACGTCGATGACCTGGGCGCCGGCCTCGACCTGCTGGCGGGCCACCGACAGGGCGGCCGGATAGTCGCCGTCGATGACCAGCTTCTTGAACTTGGCCGATCCCGTGACGTTGGTGCGCTCACCGATGTTGACGAAGACGGGTCTCATGGGCGTGCACTCAAGGTCGTTTGCAAGGCGGCGATCTGGGTCAACCACGCGTCGTGATCATCCCCCTCCTGCCAGAGTTCATCGAGTTCGGAGGCGGGCGCGACCACGCGCGCTAGCGCGGACCGAGCCAGACGCGTGGCCCCTTCGGGCGGGGCGCCGAGGGCGGCTTTGAGCTCGCGGTGATTGTCGGGCAGGATGGTCACATCGCCGACGGCCGCCGCGACGATGGCGGCGGCGGCCACGGCGATCTGGCCCTCCGGCGCCTCCAGGTAGCCCGCCGCCTTGGTGACGTGGTCGAGGATCTGCAGCACGGTGCGCCAGTCGGGCGCCTCGGCCAGGTCCTCGATGAAATCCAAGGCGTCGTCGTTGTCGAACAGTCCGCTGGCCCAGGCGCTCATGGTCAAACGGCCTCGGCTTTGACGCGGGCGACCGCCAGGGCGATCTGGCCGTCGAGGAAATCGCGGAACGCGATGCCCTGAGCCTTCAGTGACTTGGGATATAGCGACGCGGCGGTCATGCCCGGCAGGGTGTTGATCTCCAGGAAGATCGGGCCGTTCGGGGTGACGATGAAGTCGCTGCGCGAATAACCGCCGGCCCCCACGGTCTTGTGAGCGCGCAGCGCGGCGTCCTGCATGGCCGTGTTGACCTCGGGCGCGAAGGTGGCCGGGCAGATCTCTTCGGTCGTCTTGGCCAGGTACTTGCCGACGTAGTCGAAGGCGCCGTCGGCCGGGCGGATCTCGACCGGCGGCAGCGCGAACACCTTGCCGTCCTGTTCCAACACCCCGCAGGTGGCCTCGTCGCCCGCTACGAACGGCTCGATCACATAGGCCTCGCGGGCGGCGGCGGCCTTCAGGGTTTCCAGGTCGGCGGCCTCGTTGACGAAGATCAGGCCGTAGCTGGAGCCGTCGGCCACCGGCTTGGCGACCAGCTTGCCGTACTTGGCCAGGGCCGCGCCGGCGTCAGCCAGCTCGACCGTCGAGGGCGCGACCACGCCGGCCTTGGCCACGGCGGCCTTGGTGGCGATCTTGTCGAAGGCCAGGCGGCTGGACTTGCTGTCGGAACCGGTGAAGGCCACGCTGCGCGCTTCGCACAGAGCCGCCAAGTCGCCGTTCTCGGCCGCGCCGCCGTGCATGCCCAGGACCAGCACGCGATCCTCGGCCTTGGCCTTGTCCAGCGCCGCCGCGATCCCGCCGATCGGCGCGCCCTCGGTGGGCAGGTCGATCTCGAACGGCCGCTCATGGGCCTGCAGCACCGCATCGCTGGCCACATAGACCTGGTCGTCGGGCGCCCAGAACCACAGGTCCGCGTCCGGCAGGGCCGTGGACAGGGCCTTGGCGCTGGCCACCGAAACCAGGCGCTCGCGGCTCATGCCGCCAAAAAGAAGGGTCGTGCGCATCGTCGAAATCTCTAGGCCAGCTCGAAGGGTTCCAGGCCCGCCAGGCGCATGGCCTTGGGGCGCTCGGGGATGGCGCGAGGCGCAACGCCGCGAACCTCGTCGGCCACGTGCTTGATGTGGTCGGGGGTCGTGCCGCAGCAGCCGCCCAGGATGTTGACGATCCCGTCCTTGGCCCACTCGTGCAGTTGGTGGCCGGTCTGATGCGGCTCCTCGTCGTACTCGCCCATGGCGTTGGGCAGGCCGGCGTTGGGATAGGCCGCCACCAGGGTGTCGGCGATGCGGGCCATCTCCGCGATGTGCGGACGCATCAGGTCGGCGCCCAGGGCGCAGTTGAAGCCCACGGCGAACGGCTTGCAGTGCTTGATCGAGTTCCAGAAGGCTTCCGCCGTCTGGCCCGACAGGGTGCGGCCCGAGCGGTCGGTGATGGTGCCGCTGATCCAGATCGGCAACTCTTCATAGCCCTCGTCGACCAGGTCCATGATCGCCTTGATCGCGGCCTTGCAGTTGAGGGTGTCGGTGATGGTCTCGATCAGGAACAGGTCCACCCCGCCGTCGTGCAGCGCCGCCACCTGCTCGCGATAGGCCTGGTAGACCTGGTCGAAGGTGACCTTGCGCGCGCCCGGATCGTTCACGTCCGACGACATCGACAGCATCACGTTCAGCGGACCGATCGAGCCGGCCACGAAGCGCGGCTTTTCCGGTTCCTTGGCCAGCCACTCGTCGGCCACCCCGCGGGCGATGCGGGCGCCCTCGTAATTGATGTCGCGCACCACGTCGGCGCCGAGCCGGTAGTCGGCCTGGGCGATGGTGGTGCCCGAGAAGGTGTTGGTCTCGGAGATGTCGGCGCCGGCCGCGAAATACTGGTGATGCAGGTCGGCGACGATATCCGGCCGGGTCAGGCACAGGATGTCGTTGTTGCCCTTCATCTGGCCGTCGTAGTCGGCGAAGCGCTCGGCGCGGTAGTCGGCCTCGCTCAGCTTGCGCTTCTGGAACATCACGCCCCACGAGCCGTCGAGGATCAGGATGCGTTGCTTGGCGGCGGCCTTGAGGGCCGCGATGCRCCCAGCTCGGGTGGTGAGATCGGTCATGGTCGGCTCCTGCCGGAGGATCGGGCTCCGGCCGTTCGGGTCTTTCTAGCGCTTCGCGAGCAAGCGGAACTCAATTCCGGTCGCCCGGGCGGGTCAGGGTTTGCGGGCGCTTTGCTGGCGCGCCAGCTCCTTGTCGAACGCTTCCTCCGAGGCGGTGGCGTAGCGGGCGATTTCGGTCGGGTCGATGAAGGCGTTGACGTCGCCGCTCAGCATCTTCTTGCGCTTGGCCAGAAGGCCGCCCTGCTCCTCGTGGCTGGGCAGCATCACGTCGGTGGGCAGGGCCTTCAGCGCGGCGAAGGTGGCGCGGTAGTCGGCGACGATGTTTTTGTAGGTCTTGTTGCCCACCAGCACGTTGCCCGCCACCGAGGTCGAGCAGTTGAAGGTGACGTTCAGGGGGCGGTCACGGTCGATGACCTGGGTGGTCCAGGTGGTGCAGCCGATCGTGTGGCCCGGCGTCAGGTGGGCGACCAGCAGGGTCTCTCCCAGCTTCAGCTTCTGGCCGTCGCCGAACGCCTTGTCGACCTTGACCGCCGGGAACGGGGTCAGGCCGTTGTTGTTGTCGCCGAAGTGCTGGCCCTTCTCCAAGGCCGGCTCGTCCGGGCGCGAGGCCCAGACCTTGGCCCCGGTGTCGGCCTTCAGCTGGGCCAGGCCGCCAGCGTGGTCGAAATGGGCGTGGGTGTTGATCAGGACCTTCACGTCCGAAAGCTTGAAGCCCAGGGTCTGGATATTGGCCTCGATCAGCTTCGCGCCCGCGGCCGAAGGCCCGCTGTCGAGCAGCACATGGCCTTGCGACGACGAGATCAGCCAGGCCGACAGGCCTTCGGAGCCGACATAGTAGATGTTGCCGACCACGCGGTAGGGACGGATCGGCTTGGACCAGCTGGGCGGCGCCTCGTCGGCCAGGGCCGTCGCCCCCGGGACGGAGGTCGCCAGGACCAGGACGGCCAGAAGGGTCGACGCCGCGCGTCTCACGCCGCCGCCTCCGACCGCGCCGGCGCGGTCTCGCGCAGGCCCAGCACGCGGCAGATCGCATAGACCAGATCGGCCCGGTTCAGGGTGTAGAAGTGGAAGTCCGAGAAGCCCTGCTCCTGCAGCTTGGCGCACATCTCCGCGGCCACCGAACAGGCCAGCAGGCGGCGGGTGTCGGCGTCGTCGTCCAGCCCGTCGAAGAGGTTGGCCAGCCAACCCGGCACCGCCGTCTGGCAGGCGGCCGACATCTTCACCAGGCCCTTGAAGTTGGTCACCGGCATGATGCCCGGCACGATCGGGATGGTGATCCCGGCGGCACGCACCTTGTCGACGAACCGCAGGAAGGCGTCGGTGTCGAAGAAGAACTGGCTGATGGCCAGGGTGGCGCCGGCGTCGACCTTGGCCTTCAGCACCTCGATGTCGTGCTCGATCGAGGGGCTCTCGGGGTGCTTTTCCGGATAGACGCCGATCAGCACATTGAACGGCGCGATCGCGGTCAGGGCCGAGGTCAGTTCGGTGGCGTTCTTGTAGCCGTCCTCGCGCGGCACGTAGACCCCGCCGATGCCGCCCTCGCCGGGAGGCGGATCGCCACGCAGCGACACCACGTGGCGCACGCCGGTCTCCCAGTATTCGCGGATCACCTCGTCCACCTCGGCGCGACTGGCGCCGACGCAGGTCAGGTGGGCGGCGGGCTTGAGGCTGGTCTCTTCCAGGATGCGCTTGACCGTGCGGTGCGTGCGCTCGCGCGTCGAACCGCCGGCCCCGTAGGTCACCGAGACGAAGGCCGGATCCAGAGGCGCCAGGCGCTTGATCGCCGCCCACAGGTTCTCTTCCATCTGCTCGGTCTTGGGCGGGAAGAACTCGAACGAGACGCGCGGACGGTCGGTGCGCTCGCCGGCGCGGGCGACAGGGCCCAGGACGCGGCGGGGGGCGGGAGCGATGGTCATGCGGCGCTTCTTTCGGCGGACTTGATATGAGGACGGCGGGCCGTCCAGATCTTGACGGTCAGCCCTTCGTCGGAAGCCGGCGGCAGGGCGATGTTGGCCTCCAGGACCAGGCCGGCCGCCTCGATCCACGGCACGATTTCGGCGTCGGCGAAGCCCAGGCGGCGATGTTGGTGGTTCTCGCGCAGGAACTCGTGGTCGTGGGGCGCGAAGTCGGCGATCAGCAGCACGCCGCCGCCCGCCACCAGCCGCGCGGCCTCGGCCAGGGCAGCGGCCGGATCGCCCAGATAGTGCAGAACCTGATGGACGGTCACCAGATCGGCGCAACCGCCCGGCAGGCCGGTGGCGAAGATGTCGCCATGGCGCAGCTCGCACTGGGCCAGGCCCGCCTTGGCCACCTCGTCGCGGGCGATGTTGAGCATCTGCTGCGACAGATCCAGACCCAGAGCCGCGC
>NZ_JBFTZS010000228.1:0-7307 GCF_056406675.1 Caulobacter sp. P1_B12_2
TCCTTGGAGACCACGTGGGTGGGCTTTTCCGAGCCGTAGCCCCGGGTCAGCTGAGGGTTCTTCAGGAACACCTGGTCGGCGTTGTTCAGGTCGCGGGTCGCCGTGGTGGCGGTGATCAGGAAGGCGCGTCCGTCCTTCAGCGTGCCGGTGAAGCGCGGATTGTCCATGCGCAGCGGGGCGGCGGAGGCGGGGGTGATGGGCTTGATCGCCATGGCGCGGATCACGCCCTGGCCGATGATCGCCACCGTCATGCCGATGGCGACGGCCGGCAGGACGGTCCGCAGCGCGCGCACCGGCTTGCGGTGGCGGTTGCGGTTCTTCTTGCGGGCCGGACGGGCGACTGCGGGCGTGATGGCGATCATGGCTGTAGGTACTGAGAGCGATTGGCTGAAAAGCGACGGGCCGAAAGGTCAGGCGACCGGCTTAAGCCTCCCGACGCGATCCCCCAAGAGGTATTGCGACCCTGCCTCCGCCCGGGTTTGCGGTCAACGGGCGGGTTATCGGGCGACGGGGCTGATCAGGCTGCTCCGCTCGGCGGCGGTCAGCGGCCGCCAGCGGCCCTCGGGCAGGTCGCCCAGCACCAGGTCGCCGATGCGGACCCGCAGCAGATCGACGACGATCAGCTCGACCAGCTCGCACATCCGGCGAATCTGCCGGTTTCGGCCTTCCTGCAGGATGAACTTCAATTGCTGGCGGCCGACGACCTCGACCTGGGCGGGGCGCAACGCGCGCTCGTCCAGCTCCAGGCCGTGGCGCAGCAGGGCCAGCTTCTCGTCGGTGATCCAGCCGTCGACCCAGACCAGATATTCCTTCTCCATCTCCGAGGCCGGGCCGATCACCGCCTTGGCCACCACGCCATCCTCCGAGAGGATCAGCAGGCCGCGCGAATCCATGTCCAGCCGTCCGATCGGGGCCAGATTGTTGCTGTAGCCGGGGATCACCGGGCTCTGGCCGTACAGGGCGTCGCGCGTCAGAAGCCGCACGGCGGGCACCTGGCCGGTGTCGGGCTGGGCCGAGACGATCCCGATCGGCTTGTGGATCATCACCGTCAGGGCGCCTTCCAGCTGCGCCTGGGCGCGGTCGGACAACACCAGGGTCTGGCCGGGCTCGATCTTGCGGCCGACATCGTCGACGCGCAGGCCGTCGATCGACACCAGACCCTGGCTGATCAGGGCCTCGGCTTCGCGGCGCGAGCAGACGCCGTTCTGGGCCAGCCAGCGATTGACGCGCTGCGGCTCGGCTTCGTCATAGAGGCGGGTCCAGGCCATGGTCGGGGCGTCCAGAAAAATGAGTTGGCCTGTCTAGGGCCGACGGGCGGTGTTCGGCAACCGTGATGGGGGCGCGGCCGTTGCAACAGCAGTACATGCTGGCTTGGAGAACAGCCGTGACCGACCGCGTCGACAACGACACCGCCCTGGAAGAGGTCCTGGAGTTCCTGGCCGATCCGCCGGCGCCCGGCACCCCCGAGGACGCTCAATTTGGAGCCAGGCTGCGCCAGGTGCTGTCGGCCTCGATCGTCGACGACCCGGTCGATGAGGACGACCCGATCCCCAAGGCCGAGCTGACGCTGGACGACGATCTGCGCCGCAAGCTCGAGGCGGCGGCCAAGCAGCGGTCCAGCAATCCGTTCGGCGAGCATCCGGAAGGCATCGGTCCGACGCTGGGGATGGATCTGACCAAGTCGTAGGCGGAGAATCCTCAACAGATCCGCTCATCCCGGCGAATGCCGGGATGAGCGGAGTTGAGAGTTAAACCCGCCCGCCTGGGCTGTTCTTGAACGTGTCGCCGACCTGGGTCGCGTCGCCGCCATCCGGGCCGGCCGAGCGCCGCTCCTTCTCGCCGGTCTTCTTGGTGTCTTCGTTCGAGACCAGTCCCGGACGCTCGCCGGCGGGCAGGGCCTCGTTGGCCTCGCGGCCGGGGCTGTTGATCTTGTCGTCCTGGGGCATCGTGGTCCTCCATCCGCTGTGGACAGGAAAGCCGCCGCCAAGGCCTGAGGTTCCTAAGGCCAACCTTCGGAACAAGCTGAACAATCCGACCGTTCGATGCGCATGGCGCGAAAGCTCAAGGTGTTCTTCTGGTCGGACGGTCTCCACGACTACACCGTGGCCGCGACCTCGCGCGCCAAGGCGCTGGAGGCCTGGGACGTCGGCCGCGACCTGTTCAAGGACGGCACGGCCAAGGAGATCTCAGAGGGGGCGAACCACGACGCCGCCGTGGCCGCGCCCGACACCGTGATCACCACCCCGGCCGGCGGCCTGGGCGCGGCCCTGAAGGCCTTGCCCGCCAAGGCGCGGCGCAAGCCGTCCAAGGCCGAGACGGCGCTGGCCGAGAAGTTGGCGGCGCTGAAGGCCGAGCTGGAGGGCGTGGAGGACGAGGTCGAGGCCTCGGAACTGGCTTTCGCCGAGCGACGATCCGCCCTGGACGCGGAAGAGGCGGCGGCGACCGAGGGCCTTCAGGCGCGCCGAGCGGCGCTGGAAAAGGCCATCAAGGCGGCGCGGAAGTAGCGCAAGCCATGCCAATACTGTCATCCCGGACAAGGCCCGCAGGGCCGCTGATCCGGGACCACCGGAAGCGCTGAGTTCACGCGTCGGTCCCGGATCTTCGCGATGCGCGCTCGTCCGGGATGACAACCTTTGTCGCCGTGATCTCTATCGTTCTCCCGCGCTCTCCAGCAACCGCAGCCGCGCCACGTCCGGATCGTCCGCCAGCCGCGTCTCCGGTCCGATCAGCATCTTCTTCGGTGCATCCTCCCCATAGGGTGTCCACATCGGCAACCCCGGTCCGTTCGGATCGCCGGTCCTCGCGAAATTGACCCAGTACGACGACATCTGGTCGGCGACACGGCGGTCGATGGCGTCGGTGGTCCAGGCCTTGATGATCTCCGGGTGGTCGAACACGTAGACGATGTCGGCCGAGTGGAAGGCCCCGAAGTTTTTGCCGCGATTGGCCGCGCCGAACCAGTCGTCCGGGATCCTGGGCGCGTGATCGAAGCGATAGACATAGACGGGCGACTTGCCGGTCCGGGTCTGGGCCACGGCCCAGCGCCAGGTCGGCAGGCCCATCCGCAGGTCGCCGGCATAGGTCTGCTGCGAGACCTCGGCGGCGGCGGGCGGTTCGACCGGATACAAAGCCAGAGCCTCGCCGACCCGAGAGCCGAAGCGCTCGGCCAGCACCGGCCGCAGACCCTCGGGCCCGAACATGCCGCCCTGCATCAGGCTGCCCTCGTCGCGGTTCCAGCCGACCAGCAGCGGCACGTCCGACTGCCGGCGCTCGGCGAAGGTCTGGGCGGCGGTGGCGGGCAGGATCCAGCCGTCCAGGTTCGGGCGGAAGGCGAAGCCGGCGTTCGGCGCGCTCCAGGCGGCCAGGATCTCGGCGGACGACCGCGCGCGCAGCCGCTTCAGGTCGTCGCCGCCCAGTGACCTGGCGAACGCCTGTCCGACCGCCTCGGCCTGGGCCAGGCTCTGGTCGTCGCCCATCATGGCGAAGGCCGAGCCGCTCTCGCCGATGGCGCGGTGGAACAGACCCTTGGCTTCGGGCGAGATCATCATCCGGCTGACCGCGTCGGACCCGGCCGACTCGCCGACGATGGTGACGTTGCCCGGATCGCCGCCGAAGGTCGCCGCATTGGCCTTCACCCAGCGCAGGGCGGCGATCATGTCGGCCAGGGCCTGGTCGCCGCTGGCGTGATTGGGGCTTTCGGCGGTCAGTTCGGGATGGGCCATGAAGCCGAACACCCCCAGGCGGTAGTTGATGGTCACCACCACGACGCCCTTGAGGGCGAGGGCCTCGCCGTCGTGGCGGGGTTCGGCGCCCGATCCGGCCCCGTAGCCGCCGCCGTGGATCCAGAAGAACACCGGCAGCTTCTGGCCGGGCTTCGCGGCCGTCGAGACGTTCAGATACAGGCAGTCCTCGCTCATCGACGGGGTGAACGGGTCGACGTCGTCGTAGCGCTTGGGCTGCAGGCAGTTGGGGGCGTAGGCGTCGACCGGGCGGGCGCCGGTCCAGGGCTGGACGGGCTGCGGCGGCTTCCAGCGCCGCTCGTCCACCGGCGGGGCGGCATAGGGCAGGCCCTTGTAGACGCGCACGCCGTCGGCCGTCGGCCGAGCCTGGGCGATCTCGCCGCCGGTGACCTTCAGCGTCTGAGCGGCGGCGGGCGCCGCGAGCAGCGCTGCCGCCAGGAGAGGCAGGGCGAGGGCGCGAAGGGTCATGGGCGGCTCCAGCGACGAGGAGCGGCGATCATGGATGATTCCGAACGGAGGTCACGCTGCGGYRCGGTAGGGTGCGCGATCACCCCCAACGCCCGTCGTCCCTGGACGTGTTTGGAAGGAGGTCGCGCCTCTAGACCCGCTCCACCACCATCGCGATGCCCTGGCCGACGCCGATGCACATGGTCGCGAGGCCGTAGCGGGCGCCGCGGCGGTGCAGCTCCTCCACCAGGGTCAAGCCCAGCCGCGCGCCGCTCATGCCCAGCGGATGGCCCAGGGCGATGGCGCCGCCGTTCGGGTTCACGTGCTGGCCGTCGTCGGGCAGGCCCAGGTCGCGCAGCACGGCCAGGCCCTGGGCGGCGAAGGCTTCGTTCAGCTCCACCACGTCGATGTCGCCGATCGACAGGCCCAGGCGCGCCAGCAGCTTCCGGGTGGCGGGCACGGGACCGATGCCCATGACGCGGGGCTCCACCCCGGCGGCGGCGACGCCCAGGATGCGGGCGCGGGGCGTCAGGCCATGCACTTTCACCGCAGCCTCGGAGGCGACGATCAGCGCCGCCGCGCCGTCGTTGACGCCCGAGGCGTTGCCGGCCGTGATCGTGCCGTCGGGCCGGACGATGGGCTTCAGCGCCGACAGCGCCTCGATCGTGGTGGCGCGCGGGTGTTCGTCCCTGGACACGATGACCGGGTCGCCCTTGCGCTGGGGCAGGGTGACGGGGACGATCTCGGCGTCAAACCGGCCCGAGGCCTGGGCGGCGGCGGCGCGGGCCTGGCTGCGCAGGGCGAAGGCGTCCTGGTCCGCTCGCGTGACCTTCCAGTCGTCGGCGACGTTCTCGGCGGTCTCGGGCATGGAATCCACGCCATAGGCCTTGCGCATGGCCGGATTGACGAAGCGCCAGCCGATGGTGGTGTCGAAGATCTCGGCGTTGCGAGAGAAGGCGCTGTCGGCCTTGCCCATCACGAACGGCGCGCGGCTCATGCTCTCGACGCCGCCGGCGATCATCAACTGGGCCTCGCCGGCCTTGATGGCGCGGCCCGCCACGCCCAGGGCGTCCAGGCCCGAGCCGCACAGGCGGTTGACGGTCGATCCCGAGGCGGTGGTCGGCAGGCCGGCCAGCAGGGCGCCCATCCGCGCGACGTTGCGGTTGTCCTCGCCGGCCTGGTTGGCGCAGCCCAGCACCACGTCGTCCAGCGCGCCCCAGTCGACGCCGGGATTGCGGGCCATCAGGGCCTTCAGGGGGATCGCCGCCAGGTCGTCGGGCCGGATTCTCGCCAACGCCCCGCCGTAGCGGCCGATCGGCGTGCGGACGGCGTCGCAGATGAAGGCCCCAAGAACTTGGCTGACCATGGCGGGGTTCCTCGCAAACATTTGTTTGAAGGCAACCTAGTCGGCCCGGCCGAAGGATCAAGGCTCGCCTAGTTCTTGATGTCGATCGTCTCGATCCGCGACTGAGTCGCTTCGGCCTTGCGTTGGCCGGGGACGGGCATCAGCAGGCCGACCAGAACGGCGGCCAGCACGGCGAGGGAGATGAAGGCCTTGAGAGCCATGACGCACACGGGGCTTTGTTTATCCGACCTGGGAAAAGCGTTTCAGGCCATGGCGAAGTTCCAAAGTCGCTATGCCGACGCATCTGAGGCGCCGTGGCGCGCTGGCGCGCCAAATCCTCCGCACGTCGATGGAACGAGGGGCTCCGGGCACAAGGCTCGGAATGACGGCGGATAGGGGGTGGGCTAAGGGTTCAGGCAGGGAGGAGCCATGCTCAAGCACGTCATCCGCGAGACCGACAAGCCCACGCTCGACTCCTACCAGCAAGGCCTGGCCGTGCTGCGGGCCTTCACCGGCCAAGCGGTCGGCCCGCCCGACAATCGCGACTTCGCCCTTCTGATCACCGCGCCGGGCGAGGACGCCGTGCTGGGCGGGCTGTGGGCCCAGTCGCGGTGGGGCGCGTTCTATGTCGACATGATCGTGGTGCCCGAAGCCCTGCGCCGGGCCGGCGTCGGGACCGACCTGATGACCCGCGCCGAGGCCGAGGCGCGGGCGCGGGGCTGCCATCTGATGTGGCTGGACACCTACGCCTTCCAGGCCCGGCCGTTCTATGAGCGGCTGGGGTTCGAGGTCTTCGGCCAGATGGACGGCCCGGCGCCGTTCTATCCGCGCTGGTTCATGCGCAAGACGCTGGCGCCAGGGCCCTAGGCCGGGCCGCCTCGGCGATCGCCCGCACCAGATCCGCCGGGCGGATCGGCTTGGGCTGCACCGCGTCGAAGCCGCAGGCCAGCAGATCGCCTTCGTCGCCGTGCATGACGTCGGCGGTCAGGGCGATGACCGGGATGTCGCCCGCGCCCGCCGCTCCGGCCCGGACCCGCCGCAGCGCTTCCAGCCCGTCCATGTCGGGCATGTGAACGTCCATCAGCACCAGGTCAAAGGCGTGCTCGCCCAGGCGTTCTAGGGCGTGGCGGCCGTTGTCGGCGACCTCGACCACAGCCCCGGCGGCCTCCAGGATGGTGCGCGCCACCAGCTGGTTGATGCGGTTGTCGTCGGCCACCAGCACCCGCAGTCCGGCGATGCCGTCGCACGGGGACTCCGCCACGACCTGGGGCGCTTCGGCGGCCGGCAGTGGCAGGGCCACGGTGAAGGCCGAGCCCTCGCCCGGCGCGCTGCGCACGGTGATGGCCCCGCCCATCAGCTCGGTCAGCTGCTTGCAGATCGCCAGGCCCAGCCCGGTGCCGCCGAAGCGCCGAGTGATCGAGGCGTCGGCCTGGGAGAAGGTCTGGAACAGGCGTGTCTGCTGCTCGGCCGACATGCCGATGCCGGTGTCGACGACCTGGATCTCCAGGAACGCCGCCCCGGCCGGACCGACGCGGAGGGTCACCGCCCCGCTGGCCGTGAACTTCAGGGCGTTGGAGATCAGGTTGGTCAGGATCTGCCGCAGGCGGGTCGGATCGCCGCTGACCCAGGTCGGGGCCCCGGGATCGACGGCGCTGACCAGCCGTACGTCCTTGGCCTCGGCCGCCTGGCTCCACAGACCGACCACCTCGTCCACGAGGTCGCGGATGTTGAAGGTCAGGGTCTCCAGCTCCAGCTTTCCGGCCTCGATCTTGGAG
>NZ_JBFTZS010000229.1:0-7291 GCF_056406675.1 Caulobacter sp. P1_B12_2
CATCTGGCCGGCCCTGACCACCGTCCACCAACCGATCGCCGCCATGGCCCGCGCCGCGGTCGACCTGGTTCTGGAAGAGATCCGCCGCAAGCGCACCAAGGCCGGCGAACCGCGCCAGTTGATGCACCCGCACACCCTGATCGTTCGCGACTCGACGGGACCGGCGCCGGACGCTTGAGAGGCGGCCGATTTCCCTTTTTGCCCCGTCATTCCCGCCCTGAAATGAGGGAAATACACTGCCCCGGGCAAACACGGGCGCCGGCGCCGAGAGCGGACATGTTGATCGTCAGAGAAGGGTGGAAAAGAGCCCTGAGCCGATGGACTAGTTTGCCGGTTGAGGGCGGCGGCGCTCATGCCACGCTGCATACTCTTGGCCCTTGTCGGTGACGTGGAGAACCCCAGCTGTCATCTGGATCAACACGTGAAATTCAAGAGCGTTTAGGATCGCTGCACGCTCATGACCTGGAATAGTAAGGCCAAAGGTCGCTTCGAAAGCGCTCATTGTGGTGTCAGAGTTCAGGTTGATTAGCCAGTCGAGTATGAGCTGAGTAGCGGGCGCGTAGAACAGATTGAGATAGCGATATTCCCAAATGCGTGTTGCGGCTCTTTCAGCGCTGAACCATTCGTCCAGACGTCTCGCATCCTCAGGTGACAACTGCGCTATCACCGGAGGAGTTGGTACCGGCTGAGGTAGGGAGGTTGGTTCTGACGCGGTCGCTATCCGCTCACTTTGGCCAGCGAGCGGGCCCAGGTTGAACGACCGCAACCGCCGCAGGAAGTCCCCGATCTCTGTTTTGTAAGCGAAAAGGAAGTATCCCGCGATACTCGCCGCCAATGGAGGCCAGGACAGAAGGACTTTCAGAAATGAAAGGCCGATATTCCAGTCCGCCCCGAACATGTGCATTTCCTGACGATGCCGTTTTGTCGAGCTTCGCCATGAACTCGTCCTTCGTCTACCCTCAATCCGAAATGACGGACTAGGGTGGGGGGCGGGCCTCGGACCTCACGGCCTAGGGCAGAACTTCGAAACGTCGGTTCAGGGTGGCTAGCGGGCGTCAGGCTGTTCAATCTGAAGGAACGGTCGCGCCAGAAAACTGCGAGGACATGTGGATATCCAGCACCGCACGCCATCGGTCTCCCCTAACGCGCACTTCCGCCGATCGCTTTGGAGCTTGAGTGTGCGATGAAAACTCCCCATAGTTGTGCCCGGTGTGTGGAGTTGCATGATGATTGAGAAGATCAAAACGATCAGCAACCCTCTTACGATCATTGCGATCTTCGCGGCTTTGGCGGAAGTTGCAGGGGCGGTTACTTTGCCGCTGGTCGCTGAAGCAATCCAGGCAACCTATATCTGGTTTATAATGGGCTTCCCAGTAGTCTTAGTGGTAGCATTTTTTGTTACTTTGAATTTTAACTCGACCGTCTTATATGCGCCGAGCGACTACAAAAATGAAGACAATTTCCTCAATGTGGCACGGCGTGGACGTGATTTTGAGCGCAGTTTAGACCAGCTGAACGAACAGCTTGAGAAGACAAAGACGGCACTGTTCGATGAAATTAAGCAGGAGGCCGACAACGTCGGGGAAGCTGAGCGGGCTAGGCTTAGTCAGGTCGCTAGCGAGCAAATCAAGATTATCCAAGGTTACGTTGACAGTGCGCGGGTGATTGGAGAAGATTTTGCGGCGACGGCGGAGCCGGCGCTTCCTCAATCTGCACTCCAGGCAGAAATACTTAAATTCCTTGCGCGCTCGCCTTCGCCAGAAGCCGTGCCGGTAATTGCAGGTGCATTGAGAATGAGTGTTCCAGCGACCGAACGAGCGTTAACAAAACTGACTAAGCGGGGTCTCGTTGAACTCGCGGCGGGAGATCCGAACCTCTATTTCCGTCGAGCCGCCTAGCGCCCATCTGTGCGGCGGCAGCCTGGGAACGGAGAGTCCGCAACGGGTCGCCTGCGGAATCTGCATGGGCGCCGAATCCGGACCTTCAGACCGCGACCGCGAGCCATCTTCGACCGTCGGATCGACCCGATCGCGATAGACGACCAAAAACTCCTGGATCTCCGGCGCCGACCGGAGGCGCTGTCCTACTGAAGCTAACACCGTTGTAAGTGGCCTCGCGCCCACTCTTCCGCCAGGGTGTCGGCGCGATTTGCGCCGCGCGGCAGGGCTTGCGCTGAGCGTAGTGTTAGCGCTAACAACGTCATCGACAGATGACGGGGGGCGTGGGCGGCGAATTAAGACCGGTCCAGCGCGCCCGCCAGGGAGAGAGACGACCGGTGGCCCTTAGCGATTTCCTTCCCGACGACTGGCGTGACGCGACCCTGCTGGGCCGTATCGACTTTGGCCAGGGTCCGACTCCGGTCCTGATCCGCGGCGGACGGATCGAAGACGTCAGCAAGATCGCCCCGACCACCTCCGACCTGATGAACGCCTTCGCGCCCGGCGCGGCGATCCCGCGCGGCGAGGACCTGGGTCCGCTGGAAGCGCTGGACGTGCGCGCCGTGTGGGAGAACCCGGAAGGCGCGGCCGCCAAGCTGCTGGCTCCGGTCGACCTGCAATGCCTGAAGGCCGCCGGCGTCACCTTCGCCGTCTCGACCCTGGAGCGGGTGATCGAGGAACGCGCACGCGGCGACGCCGCCGAGGCCCTGAAGATCCGCGCCCAGCTGGCCGACAGCATGGGCGGCGACCTGCGCGGCGTCGATCCCGGCTCGGAGGGCGCCGAGCGCCTGAAGCAGACCCTGATCAAGGGCGGCCTGTGGTCGCAATATCTGGAAGTCGCCATCGGGCCCGACGCCGAGATCTTCACCAAGGGCCCGACCCTGTCCTCGATGGGCTGGGGCGACCACGTCGGCGTCCGCAACGACAGCCACTGGAACAACCCCGAGCCGGAAGTCGTGCTGCTGTGCGACGGATCGGGCCGGATCCGCGGCGCCTCGCTGGGCAACGACGTCAACCTGCGCGACTTCGAAGGCCGCTCGGCCCTGCTGCTCAGCAAGGCCAAGGACAACAACGCCTCGTGCGCCATCGGCCCGTTCTTCCGCCTGTTCGACGACGCCTTCAGCCTCGACGACGTCCGCTCGGCCGAGGTCACGCTGAAGATCACCGGCCGCGACAACTTCGTGCTCGACGGCCACAGCAACATGAGCCTGATCAGCCGCGACCCGGCCGTGCTGGCCGGTCAGGCGTTCGGCAAGCAGCACCAGTATCCCGACGGCTTCGCCCTGTTCCTGGGCACGATGTTCGCGCCGATCCAGGATCGCGACGCCGCCGGCCAAGGCTTCACCCACAAGGTCGGCGACCGGGTGCGCGTGGCCACCCCGAAGCTGGGCGTGCTGGAGAACGAGGTGACCACCTGCGATCTCGCCGCCCCGTGGACGTTCGGCGTCTCCGCCCTGATCCGCAACCTGGCCGGCCGAGGCCTTCTGTGAACATTGAAGTAAAGCGCCCGCAAGTGAGCACCTCCTCCGCCATCTATCCCAGCCTTCGGGGCAAACGCGTCGTGATCACCGGCGGCGGCTCGGGCATCGGCGCCGGCATCGTGGCGGGCTTCGTGCGCCAGGGCTCGGAAGTGATCTTCCTCGACGTCGCCGACGCGGATTCCAAGGTGCTGGCCGAGCAGCTGTCAGGCTCGGAAATCGCGCCGGTCTACGTCCGCTGCGACCTGACCGACCTGGACGCGGTGGCCAAGACCTTCGCCGACATCGGTCCCATCGACGTGCTGGTCAACAACGCCGGCAACGACGACCGCCACAAGCTGGCCCAGGTGACGCCCGCCTATTGGGACGAGCGCATCAACGTGAACCTGCGCCACATGCTGTTCTGCACCCAGGCCGTGGCCCCGGGCATGAAGGCGCGCGGCGGCGGGGCGGTGATCAATTTCGGCTCGATCAGCTGGCACCTGGGTCTGGAAGACCTGGTCCTCTACGAAACCGCCAAGGCCGGCATCGAGGGCATGACCCGCGCCCTGGCCCGCGAGCTGGGTCCCGACGACATCCGCGTCACCTGCGTGGTGCCGGGCAACGTCAAGACCAAGCGCCAGGAGAAGTGGTACACGCCCGAGGGCGAGGCCGAGATCGTCAAGGCCCAGGCCCTGAAGGGCCGCCTGGTCCCCGAGCACGTCGCTTCGCTGGTGATGTTCCTGGCCTCGGACGACGCGTCCCTGTGCACCGGCCACGAATACTGGATCGACGCCGGCTGGCGTTAGGGGTTGCCCCCTCCCCCCTCAATGGGGGAGAGCTGTCGCACAGGGTCAAAAACGGTTGTCATCCCGGACAAGCGCGCAGCGCGCAGATCCGGGACCGGCGCGTGAACTCAGAGCTTCCGGCGGTCCCGGATCTGCCCCCGGCTTTCGCCGGGGTTGTCCGGGACGACAGATCTTTTTAGGGCATATGCGACTGCCCTCCTCTATCGAGCGGAGGGCCTAGGAGATGCTACCGATGCCTACCCCCACCTGCGTCTGGGATCTGAAGGCCACCCTAGGCGAGGGGCCGATCTGGTCCGCCGAGGAACAGGCCGTATGGTTCGTCGACATCAAGAGCCACAAGGTCCACCGCTTCCATCCGGCCAGCGGCGAGACGACCAGTTTCGACGCCCCCGACCAGGTCACCTTCCTCGCGCCACGCGCCGGCGGCGGGTTCGTGGCCGGCCTCAAGAGCGGCCTGCACCATTTCCACCCCGACATCGGCTTCACCTTCCTGGGCGAGATCGAGCCGCCGGAGCTGAACAACCGCCCCAACGACGCCACCGTCGACGGCGAGGGCCGGCTGTGGTTCGGCACCATGCACGACGGCGAGGAGACCCCGACCGGGGCGCTCTACCGCCTCGACGAGGCCGGCCGGCCGATCGCCGAGGACACCGGCATCTGCATCACCAACGGTCCCTGCGTCAGTCCCGACGGCAAGACCTTCTACCACACCGACACCCTGGACAGGACGATCTGGGCCTACGACATGGAGGGCGGCGCGCTGTCGAACAAGCGCCTGTTCTTCAAGCTCGAGATCGAAGACGCCTGGCCCGACGGCTCGGTGGTCGACGCCGAGGGCTTCGTCTGGACGGCCCTGTGGGGCGGCCACGGCGCGCTGCGCCTGTCGCCCGCCGGCGAGATCGTCGACCGCGTCACGCTCGACGCCATCAACGTCACCAAGCCCTGCTTCGGCGGCCCCGACCTGAAGACCGTCTATTTCACCACCGCCCGCAAGGGTCTCAGCGACGAGCAACTCGCCGCCTATCCCCTGTGCGGCGGCCTGTTCGCCCTGCCCGTCGCCGTCGCCGGCCAGCCCCAATACGAGGTGCGTCTTGACCTCCCATAACACCCCCTCGGGCCGTACTCCGCGCCGCTTCCGCTCGCGCGACTGGTTCGACAATCCGGACCACATCGACATGACCGCCCTCTATCTGGAGCGGTTCATGAACTACGGGATCACCCCGGAGGAGCTGCGCAGCGGCAAGCCGATCATCGGCATCGCCCAGACCGGCAGCGACATCTCGCCGTGCAACCGCATCCACCTGGACCTGGTGACCCGGATCCGCGACGGAATCCGCGACGCCGGCGGCATTCCGATGGAGTTCCCGGTCCACCCGATCTTCGAGAACTGCCGTCGCCCGACGGCGGCCCTGGATCGGAACCTGTCCTATCTGGGCCTGGTCGAGACCCTGCACGGCTATCCGATCGACGCCGTGGTCCTGACCACCGGCTGCGACAAGACCACCCCGGCCGGCATCATGGCCGCCACCACGGTCAACATCCCGGCCATCGTGCTGTCGGGCGGCCCGATGCTGGACGGCTGGCACGACGGCGAGCTGGTCGGCTCGGGCACGGTGATCTGGCGTTCGCGGCGCAAGCTGGCGGCCGGCGAGATCAACGAGGACGAGTTCATCCAGCGCGCCGCCGACAGCGCCCCCTCGGCCGGCCACTGCAACACCATGGGCACCGCCTCGACCATGAACGCCGTCGCCGAGGCGCTGGGCCTGTCGCTGACCGGCTGCGCGGCGATCCCCGCCCCCTACCGCGAGCGCGGCCAGATGGCCTATCGCACCGGCCAGCGGATCGTCGACCTGGCCTATGAGGACATCAAGCCCAAGGACATCCTCACGCAGCAAGCTTTTGAAAACGCGATCGCCCTGGTCGCGGCGGCCGGCGGCTCGACCAACGCCCAGCCTCATATCGCCGCCATGGCGCGGCATGCTGGGCTCGAAATCACCGCCGACGACTGGCGCAAGGCCTACGACATCCCGCTGATCGTCAACATGCAGCCGGCCGGCAAGTATCTGGGCGAGCGCTTCCACCGGGCCGGCGGCGCGCCGGCGGTGCTTTGGGAGCTGCTGCAGAACGGCCGCCTGCACGGCGACGTCCTGACCGTCACCGGCAAGACGATGGCGGAGAACCTGGAAGGCCGCGAGACCAAGGACCGCGAGGTGATCTTCCCCTACGCCGAGCCGCTGGCCACGAAGGCCGGGTTCCTGGTGCTGAAGGGCAACCTGTTCGATTTCGCGATCATGAAGTCCAGCGTGATCGGCGCCGATTTCCGCGCCCGCTACCTGTCCAAGCCCGGCCAGGAAGACATCTTCGAGGCCCGGGCCATCGTGTTCGACGGCTCCGGCGACTATCACGCCCGGATCAACGACCCGGCCCTGGCCATCGACGAGCACTGCATCCTGGTGATCCGCGGCGCGGGTCCGATCGGCTGGCCGGGCTCGGCCGAGGTGGTGAACATGCAGCCGCCGGACGCCCTGCTGAAGCGCGGCATCATGAGCCTGCCCACCCTGGGCGACGGCCGCCAGTCGGGCACCGCCGACAGTCCCTCGATCCTCAACGCCTCGCCCGAAAGCGCGATCGGCGGCGGGCTGTCGTGGCTTCGCACCGGCGACACCATCCGCATCGACCTGAACACAGGCCGCTGCGACGCCCTGGTGGACGAGGCGACCATCGCCGAGCGCCGGCTCGAGGGCCTCCCGCCCGTGCCGGAGACCATGACCCCCTGGCAGGAAATCTACCGCGCCCACACGGGCCAGCTGGAGACCGGCGGGGTGCTGGAGTTCGCGGTGAAGTACCAGGACCTGGCCAGCAAGTTGCCCCGGCATAACCACTGATCTGGAAGGCCCTCGGAGTGATCCGGGGGCCTTTTTGTTCAGGGGAGCGAGGGCTAACACTTGCCCCCTCCGGACCGCTTCGCGGTCGTCTTCCCCCACAGGGGGAAGAGGCGTGTCCTCCGCCCCCTATGGGGGCGGACAGACGGCGAAGCCGTCAGGTGGGGGCAAGTCAGTGTGATCCCACCCAAGACGCGCCCTCAGAC
>NZ_JBFTZS010000230.1:0-7257 GCF_056406675.1 Caulobacter sp. P1_B12_2
GTTGTTGAACAGCTCGGGCAGTTGGCTGGCGACCACCAGGCGGCTCATCGCTCCAAGCCTTGAGTTTGGGCCCCGTAGGCCGCGAAAGCCGCCTTGCCGGCGCTGGTCAGCACCACGTCGGACTGCGGGGTGTGGACCCGGCCGCACAGCACGTCGCGGTGATGGCGCTCCAGGGCGTTGTGACGGGTCAGGCCCGGATTGCCGGTCAGCTTCAGGGCCTTCTCGACCACGCTGATGGCGTTCTCGGTGACGAGGTGCTTGACCAGGCTTGCCTCGACGCCGCCGACCTCGCCGCGCGCGGCGGCAGCGAGCAGCACATCATTGGAGAGCAGCAGACCATCGATGTCGCCCACGGCTTCCTGAAAGCGGGGCAGGGTGGACAGGGCCGCGCCCAGATTGGCCGGCTTGCGGTTGGCCAGGAAGTCGACCAGCCAGTCGCGCGCGGCCCGGGCCTGGGCGTCGTAGATGGCCGCCGTCAGCACCGCCGACCAGGCCGCGAAGCTGGCCGGATAGGGCGGCGGGGCGCCGGCCGGCTGCGGGTCCAGGGCGTGGTCCAGCGGGACCAGAACGTCCTCGAAGATCACGTCGTGGCTGGCGCTGGCGCGCAGGCCCAGATGGTCCCAGGTTTCCTCGATGACCACGCCGGGCGTGTCGGCGCGAACCAGCCAGCCGCCGACCAGCGGCTCGGCGTCGTCCGAACGAGCCCAGACCACGAACCAGGTCAGGGCCGTGGAGCCGGTGGAGTAGATCTTGCGGCCGCTGATCCGCCAGCCTTCGGGCGTGCGGCGGGCGATGGTGGCGGGCAGGSCGCCCCGAGCGGGGGTGCCGAGGTCGGGTTCGACCCGCAGGGCGTTGATCAGGGCACCGTCGGTGACGGCCTCGCCGATAACCCGCTGCTTCAGGTGTTCGGGCCAGCCCGAGCGGCCCTCGACCGAGGCGTGGAACAGGTACTGCATGACGAGCACCAGGGCTGTGGCCGGCTCGCCCCGGGCGACGGCCGAGACCACCTTCAGGGCGGTGGGCAGGTCGGCTTCGAGGCCGCCCAGACGGCGCGGCGCGGTCAGGGCCAGTAGGCCCGCGTCGCGCAGGGCCTCGAAATTGGCGGTCGGAAAGCTGGCCTCGCGGTCATGGCGACCGGCGGTCGCGGCGAAGGCGGCGGTCAGGCCGGGCAGGAGCGCGTCGAGGTCTGGCAGGGCGGGCGCCTCGGCCACCCGCAGGGCGGCGGCGCTGCTCACAGCACGACCTCGCCGGTCGGGAAGGCCACCAGCGCCGGGGCCGGGGCGGGCTGCGGCGCGGGGGCTTCGACGCCCAGATGGCTCAGCAGCCGACGACGGACGGCGTGGAAACGGGCGTCCGGGACGCGCGGGCGCTCCAGGGCGATCCGCTCCTCGACGGCGATCTTGCCCTTATCCAGCACCAGCACGCGGTCGGCCAAGGCGATGGCCTCGTCGACGTCGTGGGTAACCAGCAGCACGGCGGGCCGGTGCTCGCGCCACAGCGACAGCACCAGGTCGTGCATCTTCAGCCGGGTCAGAGCGTCCAGCGCCGCGAACGGCTCGTCCAGCAGCAGCAGGGCCGGTTCGCGGACCAGGGCGCGCGCCAAGGCGGTGCGCTGGGACTCGCCGCCCGACAGGGTGGCCGGCCAGGCGTCGAGGCGATGGCCCAGGCCCACTTCCTTGAGCGCGGACTCGGCGCGGGTGCGGATATCGGCGCCCTTCAGGCCCAGGGCGACGTTGCGCCAGACCTTCTTCCACGGCAGCAGGCGGGCGTCCTGGAACACCACGGCGCGGGCGTCGGGCGTGGTCACGTCCTGGCCGCCGACCGCGTCGAGGCCCGCCAGGGTGCGCAGCAGGGTGGTCTTGCCCGAGCCGCTGGCGCCCAGCAGGGCGACGAATTCGCCGGGGGCGATGGTCAGGTCCAGGCCGTCGATCACCACGTTGTCGCCGAACCGGCGGGTGAAGCCCTTGAGGGCGACGGTGGGCGCTTGCGACGCGGATTCAACCGGAGCGAAGGCGCGGTTGCGGATACGGGGCTGGGCCAAAATCATTGCTCCACGAGGCTGGGGCGCCACGCCAGCGCCTTGCGCTCCAGCGTGCGGACGAGGGCGTCGGCGGCGAGGCCGAGCAGGGCGTAGACGAGCAGGCAGACGACGATGATGTCGGTGCGCATGAAGTCGCGGGCGTTGTTGATCAGATGGCCGAGGCCCGCCTGGGCGTTGATCTGCTCAGCGATGACCAGCATCACCACGCTGATGCTCAGCGAGTAGCGCAGGCCCACGAAGAACGACGGCAGGGCGCCGGGCAGGATGACGTTGACGATCAGGTCGCGGCCGCTGAGGCCAAAGCTGCGGGCCGCCTCGACCAGTCGAACGTCCACCCCGCGAATGCCCGCGAACAGGTTCAGGTACAGCGGGAAGACGGCGGCGGTGGCGATCAGGGCGACCTTCGGGACCTCGCCGATGCCGAACCAGACGATGAACAGAGGGGTCAGGGCCACGACCGGCAGGGTGCGTTTGATCTGCATCAGCGGATCGACCAGGGTCTCGCCCCAGCGCGACAGCCCCGAGACCAGGCCCAGGGTCACGGCGATGATCAGAGCCAGGCTCAGACCAGCCCCGGCCCGGCCCAACGACACGGCCAGATTGGCCGGAAGCTCGCCTGAAAGGGTCATCGCCCAGAAGGTTTCGGCCACGGTGGACGGGGCGGCGAGCACCCGCGCCGGGATCACGCCCAACCGCGACCCGGCCTCCCAGAGCAGCAACAGCACGGTCGGCGACAGCCATCGGGCGTTCGCCAAGCGCGGCCAACGCCATGGCGTGGCTTGAGAATTTCTGAGGGTGACCGCCAAAGACATGAGGGTGAGCCGTCCCGTGAACCGTTGCGGCGCATGCGCCTTTGCTCCACAGAGAAAGGCGTTGAAACCCTATCGGATCAATAGACTTATCCTCAGGGGTCGTATCAGAGTTTCTCATAGGCGATCTTCATGGCCACCAATCTGCCGACCGAACTGCTGCGAAGCTTCACGGCCATCGTCGACTCCGGGTCGATGCTGAAGGCCACCGAGAGGGTGTTCGTTACGCAGTCAGCCCTCAGCCTGCAGATGAAGCGGTTGGAAGAGACGGTGCTGACGCCGCTGTTCCACCGCGACGGGCGTCGCCTGACCCTGACTCCCGCCGGCCAGACCCTGCTGGTCCATGCCCGTGAGATCCTGGCGCTCAACGACCGGGCGGTCGTGGCCCTGACCGGCGACGCCCTGGTCGGGCCGGTGCGCGTGGGGCTGGTCCAGGACTTCGCCGAGACCTTGCTTTCGGGGGTGCTGGCCCGGTTCAGCCAGCTCAATCCCGACGTCCAGCTGGAGGTGCGGGTGGCCGGCTCGCCGGAGCTGCTGGACCTGCTGGCCGGCGACCGGCTGGACGTGGTCTTGTGCATGGGCGCGGCGGACGACCCGCACGCGGCGCGGGTGGCGCCGATGGTCTGGCACGGCGATCCGGACCTGACCCAGGCGCCGGTGCTGCCTTTGGCCATCCTGGCCCCGCCGTGCCGGTTCCGCGATGCGGCCCTGGCGGCGCTGGAGCGCGAGGGGCGGCCTTACCGAGTCGCCATGGAGACGCCCAGCCTGTCGGCGCTGCGGGCGGCGGTCGAGGCGGGTTTGGCCGTGACCTGCCGCACCACGTTGTTCCGACCCAGCGCCGCGCCGATCGCCGAGGGGCTGCCCGCCATGCCTCAGGTCGCCTATGTGCGCCGGGTGGGATCAGCGCCGCATCCGTCGATCGCCAAGCTTTCCGAACTCATCCACCAGGCGGCGCTGGACCTCTGAGCACGGCGGCCGCCACCTGGGCGGCCTGCACGCGGATGTCGGGCACGGCGTTGATCTCCCACAGCGCACCGCGAGTGATCGGCCCGACGGCGAACAGGGTTGCGTGCGGCCTCCCGTCGGCGCGGACCACGCGGTGCTCGGCGTCGATGTCCAGCCCCAGGCGCAATGGATCGGCGCGGATCAGTCCCTGAGCAGCCAGGGCGACGACCAGCGGCTCGGTGGACTGTTCGACGTCCGCCGACGGCCCCGTGCAGTTGACCACCAGGTCCGCCTCCAGGCGCCAGACGTCGGTTTCGCCGCGCGGCCGCCAGACCAGGCCGGCGCGTCCGCCCTCCAGAACGTCGGCCCGCTCCAGCTTGCCGGCCAACACCCGCAGGCGGCCGTCGGCCCGCATCCGCGCCAGCCGCTCGGCGACCTCGGGCGACAACCGGTGGCGGTGAACGTCCCAGAATGCGCGGGCGTGGCGCAGGAAGGCGGCGCGCTGGCTCAGGCTCCAGCCGCGCCACAGGTCTTGGGTCGCCGGTCGAGCGGCGTCAACGGCCGTTCGCCAGCCATGACGTTCCGTCGCCGCGCGCAGCCAGGCCAGGACCTCGATCGACGACAGCGGCGCAGGCGGCGGATCGGGCAGGGGTAAAGGCGGTGCGCCCTGGTGCTCGCGCGGCGTCAGGCCTCGGCGCGACAGGGCGATCAGCGGGCGGCCCGGCGCGACGCGGTCCAGCGACAGGGCCGCGTCGACCATGGTCAGGCCGCTGCCCAGCAGCAGGATCGGCCCCTGGCCGTCCGGCAGCCTGGCGGAATCCCAGCGCCAGGGATCGGCGACATAGGCGTCGGAGGCCGCGAGTTCGGCGCTGACCGATTCCGGCGCGCGTGGCGGCGGATTGCCCAGGGCCAGGACCACGGCGTCGGCCGCGATCGTCCGGCCCATGCCGCAGGTCAGGGTCCAGCCGTCGCCGGCGGGGGTGATGGCGGTGATCTCGTCGGGGGTGATCAGCAGGCGGCCGGCGGCCTCGGGGCCGGCGGCCAGGGACGACAGCAGGCTCTGCAGATAGCGTCCGTAGTCGCCACGCGTGGCGAAGCCGCCCGGTCCGACGTCCAGATCGTTGGCCTTCAGCCAGGCGACGAAGTCGCCCGGCCGATCGGGCCAGGCGCTCATGCTGCCGGCCCGGACGTTGAGCCGATGAGCGGGATCATCGGTGGCGTAGGCGGCGCCCAGGCCGATCGGGCTGCGTCGCTCGATCAGCACGACCTTGACTGGCCGGGGCTGGCGCAGCAGGTGCAGGGCGGTCATCACGCCGCTGAAACCCGCGCCGACGACGGCCAAGATCGGTGGGGAATCGGCCAAGATATAATCCTACAAGACGCGTAGGATTTACCGCTCGGCGCCGTCTGGGGGCAAGCGCTGTCGGGCGAAGAACGCCCGACAGCGCGGATTTGCTCGCGGCGACGTCGCTTTAGGCGACGGCGCGGCTGGCCTTCTGGCGGGTATAGCGGTTGACCGGAACGTCGAGCCCGAGGCTCTGGCGGAAGGTCGAGCCTTCGTAGGCCTCGCGGAAGATCCCGCGCTTTTGCAGCAGGGGGACGACTTCCTCGACCAGCAGCTGGAACTGGCCGGGCAGGGACTCGCCGATCACGAAGCCGTCCGAGGCGCGGCTGTCCAGCCACAGCTCGAACTTGTCGGCGACCAGTTCGGGCGTGCCCACCAGGTCGCCGCGCGGGGTGGCGAAGCGCAGGGCCACCTGGCGCAGGGTCAGGTTCTCCTGCTCGACGGCCTTGGCGATCTTCAGCGTCGCCGACTGCGAGCTGTTGATCCCGCGGCTGAACACGTCCGGGAAGCGGGCGTCGAGGTCGTAGGCGGTGAAGTCGTGGTCGTTGAAGCCGCGACCCAGCATGGCCAGGGCCGACTCGATCGACACCAGCTCGGCGCGCTCCTGCCAGCGGGCCTCGGCTTCGGCTTCCGTCGAGCCGATGATCGGCGCGGCGGCGGGCAGGATGAACAGGTCATCGGGGTTGCGGCCGAAGCCGGCGGCGCGCGCCTTGACGTCGGCGTAGTAGGCGCGGGCTTCCGCGATGTCGCCGTGACCCACGAAGATCGCGTCGGCGCGCTTGGCGGCCAGGTTGCGGCCGTCTTCCGACGCGCCCGCCTGGAAGATCACCGGCTGGCCCTGGGCCGAGCGGGCGATGTTGAGCGGGCCCTTGACCGACAGGAACTCGCCCTTGTGGGAGAGGGCGTTCAGCTTGTCGGGATCGAAGAACACGCCGCTGGCCTTGTCGTGGACCAGGGCGTCGTCTTCCCAGCTGTCCCAGAGGCCCTGGACGACGTCGAGGTACTCGGCCGCCAGCTTGTAGCGGACGTCGTGCGCCAGGTGCTCGGTCTTGCCGAAGTTCTCGGCCGAGCCTTCCAGCCACGAGGTGACCACGTTCCAGCCGGCCCGGCCGCCGCTGATATGGTCCAGCGAGGCGAACTGACGGGCGACGTTGAAGGGCTCGGAATAGGTGACGCTGAGCGTGGCCACCAGGCCGATATGCTCGGTCACGGCCGCCAGGGCCGACAGGATGGTGATCGGCTCGAAGCGGTTCAGGTAGTGCGGGCTGGACTTGGCGTTGATCGAGAGGCTGTCGGCGATGAACAGGAAGTCGAACTTGCCTTGCTCGGCCAGCTGAGCCGCGCGGCTGTAATACTTGAAGTCGGTGCTGGCGCCGGGCTGGGCGTTCGGATGACGCCAGTCGGTCCAGGTCCGACCCGCGCCCTCGATCATGTGGCCGAGCTTGAGTTGTCTGCGCTTCGCCATGACGGCCTCCGAGAGAATGTTTCGGCGGCATGACTGTCACCGGGCGTTCGGTCCAGCAATGGAGTTTGATCAATAGGTCTTATGAGTGTTTGTTGTAGGCTCTTATGATAACCTGTCATGATGATATGTATTTAGCCCTTAGATATATAAATCTCTGAGACGGGTTAGAGGAATACTGCTTCACGCTGCTTGTCTGGATTGCTCATGTTGCCGGCGTCGCGGCTTGAGGGCCGCTTGTCGAACCATCAGGCGAGGAGAGGCCCATGAGCGCCACCATCACCGGCATTCGCGAGACCGTGAGCAATGCGGCGGGATTGAGCACGACGCCCCTGAACCCGACCATCGGTTCGGAGGTCCAGGGTCTGGACCTGCGCCAGCCGCTCGACCGGTCGCAACGCGATGCGCTCAAGGCGCTGCTGCTGGAGCGCAAGGTGCTGTTCTTCCGCGACCAGGACATCACCCGCGACCAGCAGTTGGCCTTCGCGGCCAACTTCGGCGAGGTCTACGCCCACCCGACCGGCGGCGTCGAAACCCACCGCGCCGTCCAGCCGATCTCGGCTGAGGCGTTCAAGGAATACGACATCCGCGAGAACCACTGGCACACCGACACCAGCTGGCGGATCAATCCATCGTTCGGCGCGGTGCTGAAGGC
>NZ_JBFTZS010000231.1:0-7237 GCF_056406675.1 Caulobacter sp. P1_B12_2
GAATACTGGCCGACCTATTTCAGCAAGATCCGCGACGTGCTGACCCCCGGCGGTCGCGCCGGCCTGCAGATCATCACCATCCGCGACGAGCTGTTCGCCCGCTATCGCAGCCACACCGACTTCATCCAGCGCTACGTCTTTCCGGGCGGCATGCTGCCCAGCGAGGCGCGACTACGCCAGGAGACGGCCGCCGCCGGCCTGGCCTGGACCGAGGTCAACCGCTTCGGCCAGAACTACGCTGACACCCTGGCCGAATGGGCCACGCGGTTCGAGGCGGCCTGGGACGACATCAAGGGCCTGGGCTTCGACGAGCGGTTCCGCCGGCTGTGGCGGTTCTATCTCAGCTATTGCGAGGCCGGGTTCCGCACCGAACGCACCAACGTAATCCAGCTGGGGCTCTCTCGGGTCTAAGGCGGTCCGGGTCTGGCGAACGAGACCATGCATCCCGACCTTGGGTGTGCGTACACTGTGCAATCGCGTACCCGAGGTCGACCCTATGAACCTCTACACCATGGTCCTGGATTTCCACGGCGGCACCTACATCACCCAGTTCGACGCCGACGCGCCCACCGACGCGGTCGCCGCCTGGTGCAAGGAGCTGGAGGACGAGCAACTGCTGGGCGACGCCTCGTTCCCGGTGGCCGAGGGCATCATGATCGACGCCATCGAGAACCATCTGGTCGAGGTCGAGGGCCTGCACGGCGCCTGGTGCGCGGCGGCGTCGGTGAACGGCAACCTGGCGCTGCTGAACGTGATCATCACCCAGCGGATCGATTGAACCTGCGCTGAAACCGGGGAGGCCGCCTTCAGGAAAACTGGCCTTGCTTACCGGCCGCGCATCACGATCTACCCTACCGACCTCCCGACCGGCCGGACTGAAGAGATGACCGTAAAGACCAGCGTCCTCGACGCTATCGGCGACACGCCGCTGATCCGCCTCAACCGCGCCAGCGACGCGACCGGCTGCGAGATTCTGGGCAAGGCCGAGTTCATGAACCCCGGCCAGTCGGTCAAGGACCGCGCGGCCCTGGGCATCATCCGCGACGCGGAGGCGCGAGGCCTGCTGCGCCCCGGCGGCCGGATCGTCGAGGGCACGGCGGGCAACACAGGCATCGGCCTGGCCATGGTCGCCTCGGCCCTGGGCTACAAGACCACCATCGTCATCCCGCGCACCCAGAGCCAGGAGAAGAAGGACGCCATCCGCCTGCTCGGCGCCGAGCTGGTCGAGGTGGACGCCGTCCCCTACTCCAACCCCGACAACTATGTCCGCTATTCGGGCCGCCTGGCCGAGGAACTGGCGAAGACCGAGCCGAACGGCGCGATCTGGGCCAACCAGTTCGACAATGTCGCCAACCGCCAGGCTCATTTCGAGACCACCGGGCCGGAGATCTTCGAACAGACCGACGGCAAGGTGGACGGCTTCATCTGCGCCATCGGCTCGGGCGGCACCCTGGCCGGCGTCGCCGCCGCCCTGCGGGCCCGCAAGCCCTCGGTGAAGATCGGCTTGGCCGACCCGCACGGCGCCTCGCTGTACAGCTGGTACGCCGACGGCGAGCTGAAGTCGGAGGGAACCTCGATCAGCGAGGGCATCGGCCAGGGCCGCGTCACCGCCAATCTCGAAGGCCTGGCCGTCGATCACCCGTTCCGGATCAGCGACGAGGAGATGCTGGAGCAGGTCTTCGACCTGGTGCAGCACGAGGGCCTGTGCCTGGGCGGCTCGTCGGGGATCAACCTGGCCGGCGCCGTGCGCATGGCCAAGGCCATGGGACCCGGCCACACCATCGTGACCATCCTGTGCGACCACGGCTCGCGCTACCAGAGCAAGCTCTTCAACCCCGCCTTCCTGGCCGAGAAGGGCCTGCCGACCCCGCCCTGGATGTAGGGCCAGGCTCGGGATGCGGGCGATGCGCCGCCACTGACCGGGAAGTTGCAGAATTCAACCATCCGGTGCAGGATCGTCCCAGTTCGCACCGGGAGGGCCTGATGGCTTGGAAGGGTATCATCGGCAAGAGCTTCTCGCAGGAGGCTTTCGAAACCTACTGCGAAGCTTTGACCTGGTCGGCGTGGCGACCGAAGTTCATCGCCTTGCACAACACCGGGGTGCCCAACCTGGCCCAGCGGCCGCAGGGTTTCACCCAGACCCACATCGCCAATCTCGAAGCCTATTATCGCGACAACCAGAAATGGAGCGCGGGGCCGCATCTGTTCGTCGACGACAAGCAGATCTGGGTGTTCACGCCGCTGACGGTGTCTGGGGTTCACTCCCCCAGCTGGAACAGCATCGCGCTGGGCCTGGAGATGCTGGGCGACTATGAGAAGGACGCCTTCGACACCGGCCGCGGCGCGCTGGTGCGCGACAACGCCGTGGCGGCCATGGCCACCCTCTCGTCCGTGCTGGGCCTGGACCCGACCACCATGCGCTTGCACCGCGAGGACCCGGCCACCACGCACGCCTGCCCCGGCAAGAACGTCAAGAAACTCGACGTCATCCAGCGCGTGCAGGAGAAGATGGTCGAGGAGGCCAAGGAGCACTCCCTCAGCGAAGCGCATCCCTGATATTCTCCGCTCATCCCGGCGAATGCCGGGACCCAGATGGAATACGCTTGGTCTGACGCCAAAAGCTCCGAGCTCTTACAATCAGCCCCACAGCTAAGGGATCTGGGTCCCGGCATTCGCCGGGATGAGCGGGTCAAGGGAATGCGGAAAGCAGCCCTCACGGCTTGCCCTGCACCGCCGATCGCGTGATCTTGCCCGCCTTCTCAAGGGGCGAGTCAGACCCCGAAAGGCTTTCGTCATGACCCCTACCGATCCGCTCGTCTCGACCGCCTGGCTGGCCGAACATCTCGACGCGCCGGACGTCCGTGTCGTGGACGGGTCCTGGCACATGCCCGCCGCCAAGCGTGATCCGCGGGCCGAGTACGACCTGGTCCACATTCCGGGCGCGGTGTTCTTCGACATCGACGAGATCTCGGACGAGACCTCGGACCTGCCGCACATGCTGCCCTCGCCGATCAAGTTCGCCTCGCGGGTCAAGAAGCTGGGCCTGGGCGACGGCTCGCGCATCGTCGTCTACGACACCAGCGGCATCCTGCCCGCCGCCCGGGTCTGGTGGGAATTCCGGGCCATGGGTCACGAGGACGTGGTCGTGCTGGACGGCGGCCTGCCCAAGTGGATCGCCGAGGGCCGCCCGGTCGAGGACCTGGCCGTCGCCCCGCAGGAACGTCACTTCACCCCGCGCTTCCAGGCCGACATCGTCCGCTCGATCGACCAGATGAAGCGCAACCTGGAGACCGGCCGCGAGCAGGTGATCGACGCCCGCGCCGCCGGCCGGTTCGAGGGGCGCGACCCCGAACCCCGCGCCGGCCTGCGCGGCGGCCACATCCCCGGCTCGCGCAACATTCCGCTGTCCGCCCTGCTGGCCCCCGACGGGACCATGCTGCCGGCCGACAAGCTGACCGCCGTGTTCGAGGCGGCCGGCGTCGACATCCACAAGCCGATCGCCACCACCTGCGGCTCGGGCATCACCGCCTCCGTCGTCTCCCTGGCCTTGGCCCAGCTCGGCAAGCCCCGGGCGGCGGTCTATGACGGGTCGTGGACGGAATGGGGCGGCCGCGAGGACGTGCCGGTGGCGACGGGCGAGGCCGCGCCGCTCTAGTCCATCGGCATGCCCTGATGAAGACACCCCGCGAGCAAAGGCGACGCCCATGAGCAGCACACGCTTTCACGACAGGATGATCGAAGCGGTTCACTCGGACGACCTGTCCCGTCTCAAGGAGGTTCTGGCCGTCGCCAGGCAGCATCTCCTGGAATATGGCGACCTCCCTACCATGATCAGCATACTTGAATACCAGATCGCCAAGCTCGAAGAACACCGGGGCTGAGGCGCCGGGCGCGCCGGGACTTGGCGCGCTCGACACCCCTCCACGCCCCCAACGGCCTCCACGCCAGTTCCTCTCCTGGCTCGGACGGAAATCCTGCCTTGAACCGGCTCGCCCCCGCGCCCTAAACCACAAGGGTCAGCAGCCCACCGAGTCCGCCATGCCCCTGGATGAAGAAACCCGCCTGGTCCGCAAGGGCGCCCCGCCCAAGGGCGGCGGCGTGCTGGCCCGCACGGTCAATCCGCCGATCCAGCGCGGCTCGACCGTGCTGCTGCCCAACGCCGCCTCGCTCTACGACGACGATCAGCTGACCTACGGCATTACCGGCCTCTCCTCGCCCGCCAACCTGCAGGTCGCCCTGGCCGAGCTGGAAGGCTCGCCCGACGTGACGCTGTACCCGTCGGGCCTGGCGGCGATCACCGGCGTCATGCTGGCCCTGCTGAAGGCCGGCGACGAGATCCTGGTGGTCGACAGCGCCTACAAGCCAACCCGCCGGTTCTGCGACCGCGTGCTGACCCGGTTCGGCGTGACCACCACCTATTACGACCCCGCCCTGTCGCCCGAGGCCCTGATCGCTCTGTGCACGCCGCGCACCCGGATGATCCTGCTGGAAGCGCCTGGCTCGCTGACCTTCGAGATGCAAGACATCCCGGCCATCGCCGCCGCCGCCAACGCCCGCGGCGTCCTGACCTTGATCGACAACACCTGGGCCGCCGGCTTCTACTTCAAGCCCCTGGCCCATGGGGTGACCATCAGCGTCCAGGCCCTGACCAAATATGTCGGCGGCCACTCAGACGTATTCATGGGCAGCGCCGCCACCGCCGACAACGTGATCGGCAACCAGCTGGGCGACGCGATGTGGGACATCGGCTGGTCGGTGTCGCCCGACGACGCCTACACGGTGCTGCGCGGCCTGCGCACCCTGGCCACCCGCCTGCCGGTCCACGGCGCGAAAGGCCTGGAGATCGCCCGCTGGCTGCAGGGGCGGCCCGAGGTGGCCCGCGTGCTGCACCCGGCCCTGGAGGGCGATCCGGGCCACGCCCTGTGGAAGCGCGATTTCACCGGCGCCTGCGGCCTGTTCGGCGTCGTGCTGAAGCCCGCCTCGCAGAAGGCCGTCCACGCCTTTCTCGACGCCCTGGACCTGTTCGGCCTGGGCTTCTCCTGGGGCGGCTACGAAAGCTTGGCTATCCACTGCGACCCGCAGCTGAAGAACCGCACCGTCCCGGTGAACCTCGAAGGCCCGCTGTTGCGTCTGCACGTGGGGCTGGAGAGCACCGCCGACCTGATCGTCGACCTTGAGCGCGGCTTCGCGGCGCTGGCCCAGGCGTAAATCGTTCAGCGACGGCGCGGTCCGGAAGGTCTAGACAACCGCCTCGTTCGAAAGGCCCGCCCCATGACCGTCCACATCGCCCTGTTGCGCGGCGTCAACGCCGCCGGGAACCGCCAGGTGACGGCGGACGAGCTGACCGCCCTGCTGACCGAACTGGGCCATGCCGACGTCCAGACCGGCCCCAAGGTCGGCGACCTGGTGTTCACCAGCGGCGAACAGACCGGGGCCGAGCTGCAGATCCAGATCGAGACCGCGCTGATGGAGCGCTTCTCGCTGCGCACCGATGTCTATGTGCGAACGGCCGACGCCTGGCGCGCCATGGTCGCCGCCAACCCGTTCCCCGACTTCGCGGCCCAGGATCCCGGCTGGCTGATCATCCTGTTCTGCAAGGACACCCCCGACAAGAAGGCCATGGGCGCTCTGCGCGCCGCGATCCGAGGGACCGAGCAGGCGCGGGCCGAAAGCCGTCAGATCTATGCGACCTATCCCGACGGGATCGGCGGCTCGAAACTGACCAACGGGCTGGTCGAGAAGACCCTGGGGACGCGGATCACCGGCCGCAGCTGGACCGCCGTGCTGGCCTTGGCGGAAATGATCGGCGACGACGCCTGACAAGTCGTCCCAAGCGTTCCTATATCGAGACCTTGGCCGTCGAGGGCGAGCCGCCGCGAGGTGGTTGATCGGTTTCGGCGCGGCCTTGCCTTCGAGACATCGAAACATGAACTGGCTCTTTGAGCTGTCGGCGGCCTGCGTCCTGATCGCGCTGGTCCTTCCCATGGTCTGGAAACTGCTGCCGCCCAAGCTGGCGCTGCGCCCCATCCCCGTCCGTGTCAGGGCGCCGTCGGCGCCGACCGATCGGGGCCGGCCCGCCTAAGCGGCCGTCGACCTCAGCATTACATATCGTTTACATTCATAATCGCTGATTGACGCCAACGCTTACGTTGGTAATCGTTGCAGGGAACAAGAGAGGTTCCCATGCGGATCAGCACCGCCGAAAGCGAGATCATGAGGGCGTTGTGGGCCAAGAGTCCCATGACCGCCGAGGACATCGCCGCCGCTCTGGCCGACGACCAGAACTGGGCCGAGGGCACGGTCAAGGCGTTGCTGAATCGGCTGCTGAAGAAGAACGCCATCGCCGCCGACAAGGACGGCCGCCGCTTCCTGTATCGGCCGATGGTGGCCCAGGGCGACTATGTGCACGCCGAGAGCCAGGGCCTGCTGGACCGCCTGTTCGACGGCCGCCTGGCCCCGCTGGTCAGCCACTTCTCGCAACGCGAGCGCCTGAGCGATGAAGACGTCGCCGAGCTGCGCCGCATCCTGAAGGCCCACGACGATGGCCGGTGACCTGCTGGCCCTGCTGATCCGCGCCAACCTGACGATCGGCGCGGCCGTGATCCTGGCGTTGCTGCTGCGCCGTCCGGTGCGCGGCCTTTTCGGCGCCCGCGCGGCCTACGCCCTGTGGCTGATCGCACCGCTGGCGACGGTGGCCGTGCTGCTGCCCGCCCGGACGGTTGTCGTTCGAGCGTCCGCCCTGCCCGCCCCCATCGTCTCGACCGCCGCGCCGATGACGGCCGCGCCGCCTTCGCTGGCGGCGCCTCCCTCCAAGCCGGTCTCGCAACCCGCGCCGACGCTGGATCTCGACGGTCCGCTGGTCGCGATCTGGGGCCTGGTCGCTCTGCTGGCCCTGGTCGTCCAGGCCGAGCGCCAGCGCCGGTTCGTCAAGTCTCTGGGCCGCCTGCGCGACGACGGCGATCTGTTCCATGCCGAGCGTGACGGCGTCGGCCCGGCGGTGATCGGCGCCCTGGCCCCCAAGGTCGTGCTGCCGGCCGATTTCGCGGTGCGCTTCACGCGCGAGGAGCAGGCCCTGATCCTGGCCCACGAGCGCAACCACCTGACCACCGGCGACGCCCAGATCAACGCCCTGGCCACGGCGCTGCAGTGCCTGTTCTGGTTCAATCCCCTGGTCCACCTGGGCGCCAACCGGCTGCGGATCGACCAGGAGATCGCCTGCGACGCCGCCGTCCTGACC
>NZ_JBFTZS010000232.1:0-7208 GCF_056406675.1 Caulobacter sp. P1_B12_2
AGCTCAACAGGCGCCCTCTCAAGGCGGTGGGGCCGCCGACGAGGCCACCAAGGTCGAGGAAATCGTCGTGGTCGGCAGCCAGATCAAGGGCGCCAAGACCACGGCGGCCCTGCCGGTCACCGTCCTGGACAACACCCAGATCGCCGCCACCGGCGCGGTTTCGGGCGATGACCTGTTCCGCTCGATCCCGGCCATGGGCGATGTCTTCATCAACCCCAGCAACGCGGCCCAGACCAGCAATTCGACGCGTGGCGACGTCAACTCGATCAACCTGCGCAGCCTGGGCGTCGGCAACACCCTGGTGCTGCTGAACGGCCGCCGCCTGGTGTCGCACCCGACCAGCCAGTCGTCGGGCACGGTGCCGCTGCTGGGCTACAACGCCAACGCCATCCCGACCTCGAACCTGGAGCGGCTGGAAGTGCTGCGCGACGGCGCGGCCGCCATCTACGGCGCCGACGCGGTGGCCGGCGTGGTCAACACCGTGCTGCAGACCGACTTCGACGGCCTGACCGTGGACGCTCAATACGGCTGGGCCGAGGGCACGCACCGCAAGGAGTACACCAGCAACATCTTCGCCGGCCGCAACTTCGCCGACGGCCGCGGCAACATCTCGATCAACGGCAACTTCACCGAGCGCACGGCCCAGCGGCCCAGCGACCGGCCCTATACCGCGACCCAGGACCTGCGGCCGCTGTTCGACAACGACCCGCGCTACACCGACAGCGCCACGCCCGACAATCGCGGCAACCAGAACTCGTTCTCGAACATCACGGTGCTGAACGCCGGCGGCATCGTCCGCCAGGGCACGACGGCCCTGACCACGGCGGCGGGCGCGACTCACGTCCAGCCCAACACCATCGCCGGCTGCGCCGCCCAGCTGGGCAACGGCCTGTGCCTGGGCTCGGGCAACCTGGCCACCGGCAGCACGGCCAACTTCCTGCGCTACAACGCGCCGCAGAACGACGCCATCACCGTGGCCCCGAAGATCAGCCGCCAGAACGTCTTCCTCAACGGCCACTACGACATCACCGACWCCCTGACCGCCTATGGCGAGGTGGGCCTGTATCACGCCGAGTCCGAGGGGCTGACGACCCAGGGCAYCAGCCTGGTGGCGATCGGCGTTCCGACCAGCAACTACTACAATCCGTTCGGCATGGCGGTATTCGCCAACGGCCAGGTCAATCCCAACCGCCTGCCCAACCTGACCAACGTGCCGGCCGCCGGCCGCGCGGTGACCTTCACCAACTATCGCTTCAACGACCTGGGTCCGAACAAGGTGGAGGTCGAGAACTACCAGACCCGCTTCCTGGGCGGGCTGAAGGGCGAGGCGTTCGGCTGGAACTGGGACTCGGCGCTGCTCTATTCGAAGGCCGACGCCAAGGACGAGTCCGACGGCATCGACAGCGCCAAGCTGGCGGCCCAACTGGCCCTGTCGACCCCCGACGCCTACAACCCGTTCAATGGCGGGTGCCTGGACGGGGAGGGCGGCCGCGACTGCACGCCCAGCTCCAAGGCGGCGACCGACGCGATCCGCTTCCGCCTGAAGCGCCACTCGACCACCACCCTGACCCTGGCCGACTTCAAGGTGTCCAAGCCCGAGCTGCTGACCATCTGGTCTGGTCCCGTCGGCGTCGCCGCCGGCGTCGAGTTCCGGCATGAGACCCAGCAGGACCGCCGCGATCCGCAGTTGGACGGCCGTACGCCCTTCACCGATCCGGTGACCGGCGCGACCAGCAACAGCAACGTCACCGGCGTCAACGACACCCCCAGCACCAAGGGCTCGCGCGATGTCTTTTCGGCCTTCGCCGAACTGGCCCTGCCGCTGGTCTCGCCCGAGATGAACATCCCGCTGGTGCGCTCGATCGACGTGCAGCTGGCCGGCCGGTTCGAGAACTACAGCGACTTCGGATCGGTGGCCAAACCCAAGATCGCCTTCGCCTGGGACGTGGTCGACGGCGTGCGGGTGCGCGGCTCGTGGCAGCAGGGCTTCCGGGCCCCCAACCTGGAGACCACCAACCCGTTCARCTATTCGCGGACCAACACCGTCACCGACTACTACCGCTGCGAGGCCGACCTGCGCGCCGGCCGCATCGCCACCTTCGGGGCCTGCAGCCGTGGCGTCGGCATCCGCTTCACCACGGCCGGCAATCCCGACCTGAAGGCCGAGGAGAGCGAAAGCTACTCGGTGGGCCTGGTCCTGCAGCCGCGCTTCATCCCCGAGCGGTTCGGCGACTTCACGATCACCGTCGATCGTTGGCAGATCGAGCAGGACGGCATCGTCGGCACCCTGGGCTCGACCAATATCGCCATCCAGGACTACCTGGCGCGCCTGACGGGCACGACCAATGCCAACGTGATCCGCGCCGCGCCGAACGCCGATGACGTGGCCTTCTTCGCCGGCACCGGTCTGACGCCGGTCGGCCAGATCACCGAGATCCGCGACCAGTTCAAGAACCTGCAGCCGCAGACGGTCAGCGGCGTCGACATCGGCGTCAACTGGGCGCTGCGCACCGAGGACTACGGCCGGGTCTCGGTCAATGTCGACGCGACCTACATGGACAAGTTCTCGCAGGATCTGGCCCCGCCGATCCAGGCGCTGTTCGACGCCCGCGCCGCCGGCACGATCAATCCGGCCACCCCGCTGACCGATCCAGGCGACCTGCTGCGCAAGAACGGCAAGCCGGAATGGAAGGGCACGGGCACGCTCACCTGGCGCAAGGACAACGTCCAGGTCGGCGCCTCGGTGATCTACACCGGCTCGGTCCTGGACACCGACTTCCTGGCCACCGACGGCACGCCCTGGACCGTCAAGTCGCTGACCACGGCCAACCTCTATGTCCAGTACCGGATCGAGGACAAGCTGAGCCCGCTGAACGACACCCGCCTGCGGGTCGGCGCGCGCAACATCTTCGACAAGGATCCGCCCCTGTCGTCGAGCGGCTATATCGGGTCGCTGTACAACCCCTATGCCCGCTACTGGTACGTCAACGTCAGCAAGTCGTTCTGACGTTGCCTGGCCCCGGCGCTTCCTCCCCCCCGGCGCCGGGGCCGCTTCCTCGCTTTCGATTAGTGCAAGAGACAACGCCATGGGTTCGCCGCTTCGCAGAGTTTGGATGGGTCTGGCGGCCCTGGCGCTGACGGCGGCGGGCGGCTGCGCCCATGCTCAGACCGAGGCCCCCGCCCAGGCGGCGACCCAGGCGGCCAAGGCCTGTCCAGACTACCTGCCGGCCGAAACTCGCTGCTTCGCCGGTCAGGACGCCAACGGGGCCTGGTACTGGATCGTCATCCCCAAGACCTGGAACGGGTCTCTGGTGCTGCACACCCACGGCGGCCCGCGCCTGAAGGCCCCTAAGCCCGAAGACGCCCTGGAGGATCTGGAGCGCTTCTCGGTCACCGTGAAGGAGGGCTACGCCTGGGCCGGGTCGAACTATCGCCGCGCCGGCTACGGCGTGCGCAGCGCCGCCGAGGACAGCGACACCCTGCGCAAGATCTTCTGGGACCAGTTCGGCCGCCCCAAGCGCACGATCCTGCACGGCCAGTCCTGGGGCGGCAATGTCGCGGCCAAGACCGCCGAACTCTACGGCAAGGGCGCGGACGGCAAGCCGGTCTATGACGGCGTCATCCTGACCAGCGCCGTGCTGGGCGGCGGCACGCGCTCCTACGACTTCCGGGCCGACCTGCGGGCGGTCTACCAGTACTATTGCCAGAACCATCCCCGGCCCGACGAACCGGCCTATCCGCTGTGGCAGGGCCAGCCGGTCGGCTCGACCCTGACCAACAAGCAGTTGGACGAGCGCCTCGACGCCTGCACCGGGGTGAACCGGCCCAAGGACCAGCGCACGCCGGTCCAGCAGCGCAATCTCGACAACATCCTGGCCGTGCTCCACACCCCCGAGCGGACCCTGGACAGCCATCTCTCCTGGGCCACCTTCACCTTCGCAGACATGGTCAACAAGCGCCTGGGCGGCCACAATCCGTTCAGCAATGTCGGGGTGCGCTATGCGGGCTCGGACGACGATGCGGCGCTCAATCGCGGCGTGACGCGGTTCGCCGCCGATCCAGAGGGCGTCAAGCGCCTGGCGTTCGACGCCGACCTCAGCGGCAAGCTGACGGTCCCGACCCTGACGATGCACGCCATCGACGACCCAACCGCCTTCGTCGAGCTGGAGCAGGTGTTCCACGACACCGTCGCCAAGGCCGGCGCCGGCGCGCTGCTGGTGCAGAGCTTCACCGACGAGCATGAGCACAGCAAGCTGGCCACGCCCGAATACGCCGCCCTGCTGCGGGCCATGACCGCCTGGATCGAGCGGGGCGAAAAGCCGTCGCCGGCCTCGCTGGCCAAGGCCTGCGACGTCGCCGTCGCGACCTATGGCGAGGCGTGCCACTTCCAGGTCGACTACACGCCCCGGCCGCTGGCCGAGCGCAGCTATTCCCGTTCATCGCCTTCGGGCCGCTGAACGCGGGGGCGGCGCCATCCGTTAACCGTGCTTGGGTATGGTCCCCGCATGCGATCACATGGCGAAAACAGATCAAGCGGCGTCGACCTGCGGGCCCACACCCGCACGCCGACCAAGCGCAAGGCCTATCTGGTCGACGGCCGAAAGGCCTGGAAGTGCTCGCTGATCGATATCGCCGAGGGCGGGGCCCGGATCGCCGTCGTAGGCGATATGGACCTGCCGGCCGAAGGTGCGTTTCTCGTGGATTCCATCGCCAAGCGCATCCATCTGACCCGCGTGGTCTGGCGTTCGGAGCGCGAAGCCGGCCTGCAGTTCATCGAGAGCGACACGCTGGACGGACCGGCCGGCGGCAAGGACGGCGCCGTGACGATCGCCACGCGCTTCGCCTGGCGGCTGAACGCCGCCTAGCCCAACTGGCGGCGAAGATGCGGCGCCGCAGATTACGACCTTGAAATGCGCAGGCAACGTGGCCGGGCAAGTAAGGCTGCGAACGACCGCTGCTGCGCCCGTCCGAGCATCCGTTTGCCTACTGTGGCGTTTGATGCTCCGGACACCGTAGCGTCGGTCCGTTCTCCCTGCTTCGCGCGCCCGAGACCTCGATGACCGAACCCTACCGACCGATTCGTCCCGTCAGCCGCAAGGCGCAGATCATCGGCGGCGCGATCGCCCTGGCGGTTCTGGCCGGCATCGTGTGGTTGGCCTGGAGCCTGATGCACGCGCCGAAGACCGAGGGCGGCGCGGGTGGTCCCGGCAGCGGCCCCGGCGGCGGCGGTGGCGGCGGACGACGCGGCGGTCCGGCCAGCACCGTGGCGGTCGCCACGGCCAGCCAGACCGACCTGCCGGTGATCATCGAAGCGCTGGGCACGGTGACGCCCGCGGCGACGGTCACCGTCCGGCCCCAGGTGGCGGGCGTGATCACCCAGGTGCTGTTCAGGGAAGGCCAGATGGTCCGCGCCGGCCAGCCGCTGGTGCAGATCGACCCGCGCCAGTTCCAGATGGACCTGCTGCAGGCCCAGGGCAACCTGACCCGCGACCAGGCCCAACTGGCCAGCGCCCGGGTCACGCTCTCGCGTTTCCAGACCCTGCTGACCCAGGACTCGATCGCCCGCCAGGAGGTCGACACCCAGGCCGCCACCGTCAAGCAGCTGCAGGGCTCGGTGATGGCCGACCAGGCCGCCGTCGGCACGGCGCGGCTGAACGTCGGCTATGCCCGCATCGTGGCGCCGGTCAGCGGCCGAGTCGGCCTGCGGGTCGTCGATGTCGGCAACTATATCGGCGCCGGCGACGCGGCCGGGGTGGCGGTGATCACCACGGTCTCGCCGATCGACGTGGAGTTCACGGTGCCCCAGGATGACGTGCCGCGCATCGGCGCACGCGCCAACAGCGGCGCGGTCCTGCCGGTCACCGCGCTGGATCGCACCCGAACCACGACCCTCGACAAGGGGACCTTCTCGACCCTCGACAACGTGGTCGATGTCGGCACCGGCACGGTCAAGGCCAAGGCCAGGTTCGCCAACGCGGGCGGGACTCTCTTCCCCAGCCAGTTCGTCAATGTCCGCCTGGAGCTGGACACCATCCGGGACGCGGTGGTCGTGCCCGCCACGGCGCTGCGCCAGAGCAGCGACGGCGCCTTCGTCTGGGTGCTGGGCGAAGGCCAGACGGTGCACAAGCGCAAGGTCACGGCCGGTCCCTCGACCACGACCCAGGTCTCGATCGCCACCGGCCTGAAGGTCGGCGAGAAGGTCATCACCGAAGGCGGAGACCGCCTGCGCGAGGGCGGCAAGGTTCAACTGCCGGGTCAAGCCGCCGGCCGCACTGGCCAAGGCAAGGGCAAGGGGCAGCGCGCCGGCAAGGGCGAAGGCGGAGCGCAGGGGCAGGGCGGCGAGCGTCGTCGCCGGCAACAGGCCGAATAGGCCCGCGCCATGAATCCCTCGCAGCCCTTCATCCAGCGGCCGGTCGCCACGGCCCTGTTCATGGCGGCCATCGTCCTGGCCGGCCTGGTCGGTTTCCGACTGCTGCCGCTGTCGGCCCTGCCGCAGGTCGACTATCCCACGATCCAGATCCAGACCCTGTACCCGGGGGCCAGCCCCGAGGTGATGAGCCAGACGGTGACGGCCCCGCTGGAGCGTCAGCTGGGCGAGATGGCGGGCCTGGCGCGGATGAGTTCGGTCAGCACGGCCGGCGCCTCGATCATCACCCTGCAGTTCAACCTGGGTGAAAGCCTGGACGTGTCCGAGCAGGAGGTTCAGGCCGCCATCAACGGGGCCAACAGCCTGCTGCCGGCCGACCTGCCGGCCCCGCCGGTCTACGCCAAGGTCAATCCGGCCGACGCGCCCGTCCTGACCCTGGCGGTCACCTCCGACACCCTGCCGTTGACCGAGGTGCAGAACCTGGTCAACACCCGCCTGGCCCAGAAGATCAGCCAGGTCTCGGGCRTGGGTCTTGTCAGCCTCAGCGGCGGTCAGCGTCCGGCGATCCGCATCCAGGCCGACACCCAGGCCATGGCCAGCTACGGCATCACCCTGGCCAATGTGCAGAGCGCGATCAGCAGCGCCAACGCCAACAGCGCCAAGGGCAGCTTCGACGGCCCGACCCGCAGCTATACGATCAACGCCAACGACCAGCTGCTCACCGTCGACGACTATTCCAACCTGATCGTCAGCTACAAGAACGCCGCCCCGATCCGCCTGCGCGACATCGCCCAGGTCGTCCAGAGCGCCGAGAACACGCGTCTCGGGGCCTGGGCTGGAG
>NZ_JBFTZS010000233.1:0-7202 GCF_056406675.1 Caulobacter sp. P1_B12_2
GACCAAGTGCGTCCCCGCGCCGTCGCCGCAGAAGAACTCGGACGTCACCTTCACCAACGGCCAGATCCTTCGCAACGACGAGCTGTACTACCTGGCCGGGGATTTCAACGTCACCCCGTCCATCAAGCTCCACACGCAGCTGTACCACCACACCGACAAGGGCGCGGGCAACAACTGGATCACCGGCTGGTCCACCCAGGGCACGACGTCCACGGCCGACGACCTCCCGGTGCAGATCCGCGACACCCGCTACACCATCGACCGCACCGGCGTGGTCGCAAGCCTGGGCTGGACCGTCGGCTTCAACCACCTGGAGGCCGGCCTCTGGCTGGAAGACAACACCAGCAGCGCCGCGCGCTACATCTGGACCAATGTCACGGGCCCCTTCAGCCTGGCGCAGTTCCTGGAAGGTACGCCCGACACCGCCCAGTGGGTGCAGAAGACCGACTGGACCACGCAGCAGTTCTACGTCCAGGACACCGTGACGCTGCTCGATGACGCGCTGAGCATCGACTTCGGCTTCAAGAGCACCCGCGCCAAGTCGGACGCCCAGGCCATCCCGGGCATCGCCAAGGCCGCGCCGCCGACCTCGACCCAGTTCGCGTCCGGCGTGCTGAAGGCCAAGGACAACTTCCTGCCGGAAGCCGGCGTGCGCTGGACGATCGCGCCCGGCCACGAGGTGTTCGCCAGCTACGCCGAGAACATGGCGATGTTCCAGGGCGGCTTCAAACTGGGCCCGCAGTCGGTCTCGCAGGCCGTCTGGGACGCCCAGGGCAAGTATCTGAAGCCCGAGACCTCCAAGAGCTTCGACCTCGGCTACCGCTATGTGAGCGGTCCGCTGCAGGTCTCGCTGGCCGCCTATGACGTGAAGTTCGACAATCGCCTGCTGCAGTACAACCCCTGCCCGACGAACCAGCAGCAGAACCCGGGCTGCGGCAACTCCTTCCACAACGCCGGCGGCGTCACCAGCAAGGGCGCGGAGCTGGGCGTGCTGTGGCGGCCGATGTCGTGGCTGACCTGGTACAACTCGGCCTCGTACAGCAAGTCGACCTACGACGAGAACCTCAACTGGTGCACCACCACCTGCGTGATCAAGGCCACGGCCGGCAAGCAGCAGGTGGACACGCCCAAGGAAATGCTCGCCAGCGTGCTGAGCCTGAAGCAGGGCGGTTTCTCGGCCTCGCTGCAGGGCAAGTACACCGGCCGCCGCTACTACACCTACACCAACGACCAGAGCTTCGGCGGCTACGCCACCTTCGACCTGGGACTGGCCTACGACTTCGGCGAGGTGGGTCCCTGGAAGGGCGCCAAGGCGTCGCTGAACGTCGCCAACCTGACGAACGAGCGCCACGCGTCCAACTTCGACAGCAGCGTGTTCGCGCCGGACGACGCGGCGGGCTCCATCCTGGTGTTCCACGCCTCGGCGCCGCGGCAGATCTTCGCGACGATCGGCGTCAACTTCTAGGCCGATGCGCGCCGCCCTCATCCTGTTGTGCTGGCTCTTCCCCGCCCTCGCCGGCGCGGGAGAGCCCGTCACCCGACCGCACCTGGATCAGGCCGACGGCGCGCGCACCGTCTCGCTGCACGGCCAGGCCTTCGTCAACCAGGGCCTGGTCGGCGCCGGTCGGCTGCCGGCGGGGGCGGTCGATTTCCTCGGCGACACGCTGGGGTCCTTCTCCTCGCTCCAGATCGCGCCCGGCAGCTGGAAGCGCGTCGGCGACCACTATGAAGGCGTTCTCTGGACGCTGCCGGACCGGGGGCGCAACGACCCGACCGCGAACCTGTTCTTCGACTATCCGGCGCGGCTGGAACGCCTGCGTCTCCGCTTCACGCTGGGCGACGGCCGGGTCGACCTGGTTCCGGACGGCGGCCTGGAGCTGCGCGACTTCAACGGCCGGCCGTTCACGGGCGCCGATCCGGGCGCGGGCACGCTGATCCAGCGCGGCCTGACCCTGCCGGCCCCGGCCGCCGGCGTCGGCGCGGGCAAGGTGTCGCTGGACGCCGAGGCGCTGCAGTTCACGCGCGACGGCGGCTTCTACGTCGGCGACGAATACTCGGCCAACGTCTACGCCTTCGACCGGCGCGGCCGTCTGCGCGGGGTGATCACCCCGCCCGCGGCGATCGCGCCGCGCCGCGCCTCTATCGGCTCGCAAGAAGGGCGTCCAGATTTCGGTTCGCTGCAGCCGCCGGCCACCGGTCGGCGCAACAACCAGGGTCCCGAAGGCGTGTCGCTGTCGCCCGACGGCCGCACCCTGTTCGTGGCCTTGCAGAGCGCGACGATGCAGGACAGCGCCAAGGGCGACGCCGCCGGCCGCGCCAACGCACGCGTCCTGGTCTACGACGTGAGCCGCACGCCGGCCCCGGCCAAGCCCGTCGCCCACTATGTGATGCGACTGCCGACCTACACCGCCGACGGCGACGGCGGCGCGCCCAATCGCACCGCCGCCCAGAGCGAGATCCGCGCCCTCGACGGCCACAGGTTCCTGATGCTGTCGCGCGACGCCGCCGGTCGCGGCGCGGCGGGCAAGGGGCCCATCGTCTACAAGAGCATTCTGCTGGTCGACGTCGCGGGGGCGACCAACCTGGCCGGCGGCGAATACGAGACCACGACCGCCTCGCTGCTGCGCGATCCCGCCGGCCCGGCGCTGCGGCCCGGCGTCGTCCCGGCCGAGGGCGTCGAGCTGGTGAACCTGCTCAATCCCGTGCAGCTCGCGCGCTTCGTGCTCAGCGTCGACGTCTCGTCCGAGAACGCGCTTTCGGAGAAGTGGGAGGCGATGGACCTGGCGTCGGTGCTCGAGCCGGATCATCCGGCCGACTATTTCCTGATCGTCGGCAACGACAACGACTTCATCGCCCGCGACTGCCGGATGTCGGGCCAGGCCTGCGGCTCGGACATCGATAACGACAGCCGGATCCTGGTCTACCGCGTGAGCCTGCCGACGCCGCTCCGGTAGCTGCGCAGGATCACGCGGCCGCGCCCGCCCCGCTCAAACAAAAAGGGCGGCGGATTGCTCCGCCGCCCTTCCTGGGTCCGCTGGTGAGGCGGTGTTCTAGAACGACTTGGTCAGGCTGACGCCGTAGGTGCGCGGCTCCAGCGTGATCAGGTTGGTGAACAGGCCCGAGCTGTCGTCGGTCGTGTAGGCGTCGGTGATCGGCGTGTCGTCGCCCAGGTTCTTGACGTAGGCGTTGATCTGCAGACCCCAGTCCGGCTTCTCGACCTTCAGGGTGATGTTGGCGTTGTCCCACGACTTCAGCTGGTCGTAGGCGGTGTTGTAGACCCGGGTGTACTGCTTGCTCTGGCGGTAATAGTCGCCGCGCAGGGTGGCCGACCAGCCGTCCGCGAAGTCCCAGGTGTACTGGGCGCCGATCGAGGTGGTCCAGTGCGGCGAGTTGGGCAGCTCGTTGCCCGACAGGTTCGCCGTGGTGCCTTCGATCGAGAAGCCCGGCCCGTAGTTGTAGAGGCCCGTGGCGTTGGCCAGGAAGGCCGCGGTGCCCGCCGGCAGACCCGCGCCGCCGGCCGCGGCCGGGGTTTGCAGGAAGGCCTGGAACACTTGCGGTCCGCCGCAGGCGAACGGCACGGTCGAACCCGCGCCGGCCGCGATCAGGGTGGCCACGCCCTGGGTGGTCAGCACGCAGTTGGAGCCGACCGCGGCGTTGGGCAGGCTGGGGCCCGCCTTGACGACCAGATAGGCCGGGTTGCTCTGGGTGCGGTTCATGGTGTCGATCGACGTCACGCCGTCGGCGATCTTGGTGTGCAGATAGCCGACATTGGCGTTCAGGCGCAGGTTGTGAACCGGCGACCAGACCGATTCCAGCTCCAGGCCGTAGACCGTGGCGTCGATGTTCTCGTTGACCGAGGTGCGGCTGACGATCTTGGAGATCTGATAGCCCTGGTAGTCGTAGTAGAAGCCGGTGGCGTTCAGCATCACACTGCCGCCGGCCAGGGTGTTCTTCGATCCCACCTCGAACGCGTTGACGAATTCAGGCGCGAACTGCGGCTTGACGGCCGAGCCGACCGCCGCCGGCGGGTTGGAGCCGCCGCCCTTGTAGCCCTTGGAATAGAAGGCGTAGAGCAGGTTGTCGTCGGTCAGCTTGTAGTCGAAGCCGAAACGGCCGGTCAGTTCGTCGAAGACCGACTTTTCCTGCGGGTTGGTCGTGCTCTGCTTGAGGCCGATGCCGGGCGCCAGCAGGACGGTGTCGTAGACGTCCAGGCGCTTGTCGTCGTGCGTGCGGCGCAGGCCCAGGGTGAACTTCAGCTTCTCGTTGGCCTGCCAGTACAGTTCGCCGAACAGCGCGTTCGACTTCAGGTGATAGGGCGAGCGGTTGTCATAATAGTTGTGGCCGCTGCCGTCCGGCGTGGCGTTGGGATCGACGCCGATGCAGGTGGTCGGCAGGGTGACCGGGCTGCAGTTGGGGTTGCCGGTCTTCTGGAAGTTCAGGGCCTTGGCCGACATGGTCAGCGAGTTGCCGATCACATAGTAGTCGGTGGTGGTCTTGTAGTCGAAATAGATGCCGCCGAAGTTGAAGTTCAGCGGCCCGTCGAAGTTCGACTGCAGCCGGACTTCCTGGCTCCACTGCTTGGCGTCGCCCGACGAGACGTCCAGGGTGGTGAACTTGTTGGTGGTGCCGACCTGCGGGTCGGTGAAGAAGCCGCCCGGCGAGATGCCGGTGCTGTTGAACGGGACGGTCGAGACGTTCCGGTTGTAGTCCAGCTTCGTATAGACCTTGCCCTTGCTGTACGACGTCATGGCCGTGAAGGTCAGCTCGTCGGTCAGGTCGTAGGCCAGGTTGAACTGGTAGATGTCGGACTTCGACTGGTAGATCGGGTCGAACAGGGTCTCGATTTCACGCAGGTTGCGGCTGGTGGTGTCGCCGGCGTTGGCGTCGCCGCTGGTGAAGCCGAAGATGTTGCCCAGCTCGCCGGTCAGGGTGCCCGAGGTGTTGACCGTGCCGTAGGCGCTGTCGCCGTACAGCGAGGCCGACAGACAGCCCTGGCTGAGGAAGGCGCGAGCCGACCCGCTGGGCACGCCGCCGACCGTGGCCGGGCCGTTGTCCTTGGTGCAGAGCTGCTTGCCGACGCGGGCGCGGCTGTCGTCCTCGTTGAAGTGCTCCCACATGAAGTTGGTGCGCAGCGTGTCGGTGGGGTTGAACATCACCGAGACGCGGGTCGAGTACAGCTCGCGGTCGTCGACCTTGTGGTTGTTGAAGGTGTTGGTGACGAAGCCGTCGCGCTTGAGGTAGTTGCCGGCCACGCGGACGGCCAGCTTGTCGCCCATGATCGGCATGTTGATCATGCCGCGCACCTTCTGGGTGCCGTAGTTGCCCACTTCGCCGGTGATCTCGGCCTCGAAGGTGTCGGTGGGCTTGGCGGTGATGATGTTGACCACGCCGCCGGTGGCGTTGCGGCCGTACAGCGTGCCCTGCGGGCCGCGCAGCACTTCGACGCGCTCCACGTCGAAGAACTCGGCGTCGAACAGGTTGCCCGATTGCAGCGGGGCGTTGTTCTCGTGGACGCCGACGCCGCCGTCGGTCGAGACGCCGACCGCCTTGTTGCCGATGCCGCGGATCGCGAAGTTGAAGCTGTTGGTGAAGTTGCCCTTGGCGAAGGTGACGTTCGGGATGGCCTGTTGCAAGTTCGGGCCGCCGTCGATCTTCTGCGCTTCCAGGCTGTCCTGGCTGAAGGCCGACACCGCGATCGGCACGTCCTGCAGGGCTTCTTCCTTCTTCTGGGCGGTGACGACCAGTTCTTCCAGCACGTTGCCGCCGCCCTGCTGGGCGGTCTGGGCAAAGGCGGGGGCGGCGACGGCGGCCAGCACGGACACGGACGCGCCCATGGCCAGCAGGCTCCGCATACGCAGAGATTGCGACATTCTATTCCCTCCCTGGACGTCGCGGCTCCTTATGGCGGACCCTGCGGACGTCGCGTTGTTTCCTCGCGCCGTACTTTTGAACACTACGCGGGCGTACGGCCGACCCCTCGCAGCATAAGGCGATTGCATACTTGGGACTTGGGGCTGTCAACCGGCCAAGTTCTAAGTAATCATTGATAGGTTACGCGTTTTCACTTTACCCAAGGTCACATTCACCTGGCGCGGGCAAGTTTTCATTAAATTTCGAAAAGGCGGTTCGGCGCCTGACGTTGCGTCAAGCGTGGTTTCAGGCCGGGAAACCTTGGCGCGGCTTGCGCCGTGCGTGTCTCATAGTGTCTCATTCGCGTCGGAGGTACAGCCCAAATATCAGCGTTCGAAACGATTGTTTCACGGCTGATGGCTGGGAGACACACTCGGGGCGGTCCCGTCGCGTGCCAATCGCGCGCGCCTCGTGTAGAGAGGCGCCATGTCCGCTTCTGAAGTTTCCACCGCGCCCGCCGCGTCCGGCGCATCGCGCGCCGACGCCGCCCTGGTGCTGTTTTCCGGCGGCCAGGACAGCAGCGTCTGCCTGGCCTGGGCCCTGGAGCGCTACGCCCGGGTCGAGACCGTCGGCTTCGACTATGGCCAGCGCCACGTGATCGAGATGCAGGCCCGCCAGGCCGTGCGCCATCAGATGATCGAGCGCTTTCCACACTGGGCCGACCGCCTGGGCGAGGACCATGTGCTGGACCTGACCGGCTTCGGCGCCGTGGCCCAGTCGGCCCTGACCGCCGACGTCGCCATCGAGATGACCGAGCGCGGCCTGCCGTCCACCTTCGTGCCCGGCCGCAACCTGGTGTTCCTGATCTACGCCGCCGCCCTGGCCGACCGCCGGGGCCTGGGGGCGCTGGTCGGCGGCATGTGCGAGACCGACTTCTCGGGCTATCCCGACTGCCGCCGCGACACGCTGGACGCCATGCAGAGCGCGCTGAACCTGGGCATGGACCGCGACTTCGTCGTCGAGACCCCGCTGATGAAGCTGACCAAGGCCGAAACCTGGGCCCTGGCCAAGACCCTGGGCGGCGAGGACCTGGTCGACCTGATCGTGGTCGAGAGCCACACCTGCTACCAGGGCGACCGCGGCGAGCTGCACGCCTGGGGCCATGGCTGCGGCGCGTGCCCGGCGTGCGAATTGCGCGAGCGCGGGTATGAAGAGTGGGACGCGGGCGGGCGGGAAGCGCTCGGTGTCTAAGCTCTCTATCCACAACCACGGCTGTCATCCCGGATCTGCGCTTCGCTTGTCCGGGATGACACCTGTTTTGAGTGGTCGCGGAGGCCGCTCATGACCTACTC
>NZ_JBFTZS010000234.1:0-7146 GCF_056406675.1 Caulobacter sp. P1_B12_2
CACCACCACCGTGAAGCTGCCCCGCTGTCCGAAGGTGGCGAGGGGCAGCTATCAAGCCGGCGAAACGGTCAGCTACGTCAACAAGCACCTGGCCGCGGCGGCGGCGGCGAGGCGGATCGAGCTTACGCCTCTGTCGTCGTTCGCCGTCGAGGCCAAGGGCGAGTCCAGCAAGATCGATTGGCTGACCGCGCAATATCCGTTCCTGGTTTGCGGCTTCGATACGGCCGTGGTCGCCGAGGACGGCACGGTCTACGACAGTTGCATGAATCGCGCGCCGGACTGGATGACGCTGGTGGCCTCGGATCATCCCGAAACCCTGATGACGGACCCGTACGGCTATCAGGGCGTCTGCGTGATCACCGACGTGAGCGCGCCGCTCGCTTCGGCGGCGCGGTATGCGCCGGATTGGTCGGCGACCTGAGCAAGGCCGGATCTTGGGAGACCCTAATCGGGGGCAGGCGCGGGCGCCTGTCCCCGTCCGTCTGTCCGGCTAGCTCTTCCGGAAAAACGCGTGGATCCGCTCGGCCAGCGGCTGGCTGACCCCGTCCACCTTCAGCAGGTCCTCGATCCCGGCCCGGGACACGCCCTTGGCCGAGCCGAACGCGTGCAGCAGGGCCTTCTTGCGCCCAGGCCCCACGCCCTCGATCTCGTCGAGCGGGTTCTTCTTCAGGTCCATCGAGCGGCGCGTGCGGTGGGCGCCGATCGCGAACCGGTGGGCCTCGTCGCGCAGGCGCTGCAGGTAGTAGAGCACCGGCGACTTGGGCTCGAGCATGAACGGCGTCTTGTCGGGCATGAAGAACCGCTCCAGGCCGGCGTCGCGGTCCGGGCCCTTGGCGACACCCACCACGGCGATGTCGTCGACGCCCAGGTCGGCCATCACCTCCAGCGCGGCGTCAAGTTGGCCCTTGCCGCCGTCGACCAGCACCAGGTCGGGGCGGTTTTCGCTGTCGCCCTCTTCCTCTTCCTTCACGAGGCGGGCGAAGCGGCGCTTCAGCACCTCCTTCATCATCCCGTAGTCGTCGCCCGGCGTCAGCTCGGTCGAGCGAATGTTGAACTTGCGGTACTGGCCCTTCATGAAGCCTTCCGGCCCGGCCACGATCATGCCGCCCACGGCGTTGGTGCCCTGGATGTGGCTGTTGTCGTAGACCTCGATCCGCTCGGGCGGGGCGTCCAGGCCAAACGCTTCGCACACGCCGGCCAGCAACTTGGTCTGGGCCGAGCCCTCGGCCATCTTCCGGCCCAGGGCCTCGCGGGCGTTGGTCAGGGCGTGGCCGACCAGGTCTGCCTTCTCGCCGCGCTTGGGGGTGGCGATCTCGACCTTGCGGCCGCTCTTCAGGCAGAAGGCCTCGGCCAGCAGATCGCGGTCGGCCGGCTCCAGATTGGTCAGGATCAGGCGCGGGATCGGCTTGTCGTCGTAGAACTGGCCCAGGAACGCGGTCAGGATCCGCTGCTCCTCGGTGGCCGTGTCGTCCTCGTCCTCGGCGTTGCCCGTGACGCGCGGGAAGTAGGCGCGGTTGCCCCAGTTCTGGCCGGCCCGGAAGAAGAACACCTGCACGCAGGCCTGGCCGCTCTCGACGTGCAACGCCACGACGTCGGCCTCGTCCACGGTCTCGGGATTGATCTGGCTTTCGGCGGCGACGGAGGCCAGGGCGCGGATGCGGTCGCGCAGGCGGGCGGCGCGCTCGAACTCCAGGTCCTCGGCGGCGGCCTCCATCTGCTGGGCGATCAGGGCCATGACCGCGCGGGACTTGCCCCGCAGGAAGGCCTCGGCCTGGTCGACCAGGCCCTGGTAGTCGTCCTTGCCGATCAGGCCGGTGCAGGGGGCGGCGCAGCGCTTGATCTGGTGCAGCATGCAGGGCCGCGAGCGGGTCTCGTAGACGCTGTCGCTGCACGAGCGCAGCAGGAACGCCTTCTGCAGGGTGTTCAGCGTGCGGTTCACCGCCCCGGCGCTGGCGAACGGCCCGAAATAGTCGCCCTTGATCGTGTGGGCCCCGCGATGCTTGCGCAGCTGGGGCGCGTCGTGATCGCGGCGGATCATGATCTCGGGGAAGCTCTTGTCGTCGCGCAGCAGCACGTTGAAGCGCGGCTTCAGCGACTTGATCAGGTTGATCTCGAGCAGCAGGGCGTCGGCTTCGGTGCGGGTGGTGACGAACACCATGGCCCGCGTGGCGTCGACCATGTGGGCGATGCGGTTGGTGTGGAACCGGCCCTGGGCGTACTGGACCACCCGCTTCTTCAGGCTCTTGGCCTTGCCGACGTAGAGGACTTCCTCGTTCTCGCCGATCATCCGGTAGACGCCGGGGGCGTCAGGCAGGCGCGAGACCTCGTCCTTGATCAGGGCGGCGCCCTTCAGGGCGTTGGCGGGGGGAATGTCGGTGGTCGTATCGTTCACGCCCGACATATAGGCGAGTCTGGCGCGGCGTGGCGCCCCTAGCCGAGTTCGCGACTGTGACGGATGCGCGCGATCAGGACGATGTTTGGTCCGACGCGATAGCGGATGACATAGGCGGCTTCGCCGAAAGGCACGACCAACTCGCGCATGCCTCCACGGTGAGGAATTCCACGATGGGAAAGATCCCTCAGGCTTTCGGCGGCTTCAATGATCGTGTCGGCCGCGCGATCCGCGACATTTGGTGCTCGCTCGATCAACCAAGCGCGAAGGCGGTGAACATCGTTCACGGCGCTCGGTGAGAACCGGACGATCTTCACTTTGCCATGGGTATCGGTAGTTCGTGTTCGGTTCCCCAGGATTTGACCCAGGCCTTGACTGCTTCGAGGGGAACGCCCGTACCCTCGCGTTCAGTCTCGTCGCAGATACGCTCGATAGCGTCCCAGTCCCAGTTGTCGTCGAGTGTGTTGTCGATGACGCTCAGGGCATAGTCCTCAACGCTCTTGCCGGCCAAATCGGCAGCGGCCTTTAGGCGCTCAGCGCGCGCTCCATCGATCTTCAAGGTGATTTCACCGTCGGCCATGACCCGATCATCCGCCCGTCGCGGTTTGTCGTCAACGCGGCGGGGCTGTATGACCCGCCCATGACCACGCGCTCGCTCTTCGTCACGCCGCTCTACGAAGCCAGCCTCGCCGGCGACAAGGGCTTCGAGGCCTTCATCGACGACCTGCACGACGCCTGCATCGCCGTCGCCGAGGACGACGAGGCTGGTCAGGCCTGGGCCGAGAAGAAGGGCTATCTGGGCTATACCTCCTACGCCTCGCTGGACGACCTGGCGCAGCGCGACAGCCTGTTCGCCGACCTGAAGAAGAAGCTCGACAAGCACGCGGCGGCCTTCGCCAAGGACCTGCGGTTCGACCTGGCCGGCGGCAAGCTGGTGATGGACAGCTTCTGGATCAACATCCTAGAGCCGGGCGGCCAGCACAGCGGCCACATCCACCCTCACAGCGTCATATCCGGCACGGTCTATGTCACCATCCCGCCGGGCGCCTCGGCCCTGAAGTTCGAGGATCCGCGCCTGCCGATGATGATGGCCGCGCCCACCCGCGAGACCGACGCGCCCGAGGCGTTGCAGCCCTTTGTCTACGTCCAGCCCGCGCCGGGCGCGATCCTGATGTGGGAAAGCTGGCTGCGCCACGAGGTGACGCCCAACCAGGCCGAGGAGCAGCGGATCAGCCTCAGCTTCAACTACGCCTGGCGGTAGGGCGGGGGCGCTAGGACGCGGCGGGGACGTAGTCCGTCTCGGCGATCGTCCCGCCGTCGGCCGGTCGCGTTCGCCAATGGCGGTCCAGGCTGAACGAGGCGATGGCCAGCCACAGCAGGCCCAGGAACGCGTGGCCGCGCTGCCAGAAGCCGACGTCGCTGCCGGTCCGCACGTTCCACACCCCGGTCAGCAGGGCCAGGACCAGCAGCAGGAAGAAGAACCAGCCCAGCGAGAACCGCGCAAGGCGGCGATGCTCCGGCTTGCCCCACAGGGCCCAGGCGGTGAACAGCGGGGCGAACTGGATGGCCAGGCCCACGCCGCAGGCGCGGTGCATGGGGTCTGGCCAGTGAAACAGGCCGGCGAACAGCGCGCCCAGGCCGGTCATCGCCACCCAAAGGCCCGCGAAGGCCGAGACCCGGCGACGGCCGCCGGCATGCTCCAGCGCGTGGGCGAAGCCGCCGCCCGCCGCGATCCCGGCCAGGCCGGCCAGGATCATGCCGATGTTGAAGATCAGCGGGTTGGGCGCCTTGGGCCCGCCGAGTTCGCTGATGAACTGGGCGCCGGCGTCGAAGCCCGGGAACAGGTGTTGGGCCACCAGTACGTCGGCCACCATGATCGCCGGAACGATCAGGCCGATCCTCAGGAGGTTTCCAACGCTTATCACTCGTCCCGTCTCCGGCTGATCGGACACGTCTAGATCGCGCCGGGCGAGGGCGGGGTCAAGGATGGATGAGGTCGCGGGGGCGGGTTGAACATGAGCTCCAACTCTACGGCCGTCATCCTCGGACTTGTTCCGAGGACCCCTCGTGCCGCCGAGCTGTCGTTTGACGTTAGGCCGCGATCTCACCGCTACCCGGATCAACCTTCTCCGCGGTTGGGGCAGGGGTCCTCGGAACAAGTCCGAGGATGACGGGCTGAAAGACTGTGCGCGGCTAACGGGGACAGGCGCATGCGCCTGTCCCCGAGCCGAGTAACCCCTACTTCTTCCCGAACAGGGTCCCGAAGAAGTCGCCCTTGTTCCAGCTGGGCCGGGTCGGCATGTCGGCCAGCTCGCGGGCGATCTCGTAGTTGACCAGGGCGAAGCGGGCCCCGGCCTGGTAGTTTATGGGCTGGTTCAGGTCGTCGTTGGGCTTGTGGTAGTGGGTGGCCAGGAAGTCCTTGAAGCCCTTCTCGCCGCCGTTCTTGAAGCCGGTCATCAGGAACACCGACGGCACGCCCTGCTCGACGAAGCGGTAGTGGTCCGAGCGGGTGAACAGGCCTTCTTCCGGCAGCGGGTCGGCCGACAGGCCGATGCCGACGCGACCGGCGGCGCGGGCCACGGCCGGGCCGATCGACGAGCGGTCGGCGCCGAACGCCACCACGTCCTGGAAGTCGTACAGCAGGATGGGCATGTCCAGATTGACGTCGGCGGCGACGCCGGCCTTCGGCACGGTCGGGTTGTTGGCGAAGTAGTCCGAGCCGATCAGGCCCTTCTCCTCGGCGGTGACCGCCAGCAGGACGATCGAGCGCTTGGGCTTGGTCTTGGCTTCCTTGAAGCCGCGCGCCACTTCCAGCATCGTGGCGATGCCGGCGGCGTTGTCCAAGGCGCCGTTGTTGATCTTGTCGGCGTCCTTGCCGTGGATGCCCAGGTGGTCGAGGTGGGCGGACAGGATGATCGTCTGGGCCTTCAGCGTCGGGTCCGAGCCCTCGATCAGGCCGACGACGTTGCTGCTCTGGCGCTTCTCGATCTCGGTCTTCAGCTGGATGGTGACGTTGGTCGGCAGGGCGAAGCCCTTGACMAGGCCGTCCGGCGTCTCGGCCTGGGCCAGGGCGTCGTCCAGCGAGGTCGGCGCGCCGGCGAACAGCTTGGCGCCGCCCTTCAGGCTCAGGGTGGCCAGGCCCGGCGCAGAGGCGCCGCGCACRTCGGCCACGCCCTTGGCGTCGTTCCAGGTCATCCGCCATTCCTGGTAGTTGGCCACGCCGCGCGCGAACGGGCGGCGCTTCTCGGAGCTGGTGGTCGGCAGGGTCAGGACGCCGACGGCGCCGCGCTTGGCGGCCTCGACGCGCTTGACGCTGGTGTTGCCGTAGTGGGCGCGGATCTCGGTCTGCAGGCCGGTGGGCGCGCCGCTCAGCATGACGACGATCTTGCCCTTCACGTCCAGGCCCGCGTAGTCGTCGCGGCCGCGTTCCGGGGCGACGATGCCGTAGCCCACGAAGACCAGCGGCGCGGTGACCGAGGTCTCGGCTTGGCGGGCCTGGGCCGAGGGCAGATAGTCCTCGCCAAAGGTCAGGGCGCCCGACTTGCCGTCGGCGCCGGTGTAGGACACGCCGCCCTCGTTGGCCGAGCGGTAGGCCGTCAGGGGCACCTGCTGCAGGTAAGTGCCGTTGTCGCCGGCCGGCTTCACATGCATCAGCGCATATTGCGAGGCCACGTAGTTGGCGGCGATGTCGTAGCCGCGGGTGCCGGCCTCGCGGCCTTCCAGCAGGTCGTCGGCCAGGAAGCCCATATGCGCCTTGATGGCGTCGGCCGACGGCGTGAAGCCGGCCGGCTTCGCCGCGACGGGCTTGGCCTTGGCGGCGGGGGCGGCGAGGGCGGGCTGGACGGTCAGCAGCAGGGCGACGCCGGCGAGGGCGGCGCGACGGGAGAACGGCATCAAGGCAGGCTCCAATTACGGGCCGAGCCCGCGAAGGGGCGAACCTTGGCCAGACGAAGGCGGCTTGTCGAGATTTCGTAACCTGAACGTTTTGTAATCTTCACGGAAAAGCCACGTCGAAAGAACGCGTTATCTCGGACGCAGCCAGCGTTTACCGTGTTCGGTCAGCCCGGCTTAACGGTTCGCGACGAGGTTGGCGGCGACCCGAAAAGGAAGCCGCCGTGCAGATCGCAGCCGACCGTTTCAGCGCCGCCGTCCCGCGCCCCGCCGCCTCGGCTCCGGCCCAAGGCGCCCCGTCGGTCGATCTCACCCAGCTGGCCGTGGCCCAGACCAACGCCAAGATGACGGCCGCGGCCGGCGCCGCCCTCGGCCAGGCCACCGGCGAGCTCACGGGCGTCCTCGTCAATATCAGCGTCTAGACGCCTTCCCCGAACATCCAGAGCGGGCGTGGGCTTCCGGTCACCTGGCGCCGGTCGCGGCGGTTAACCGCGTAACTTCACCCTCTTTCGTTAAAGCCCGTTAACCGGCGCAGACGAGATTGACCCGGCAACCAGGGAGATGGTCGTGCAGGTTCTCAACACCGCCGCCGCGGGCATGTTCGCCGCCGCCGATCGACTCAGCGCCAGCGCACAGCGCACCGCGGCCTGGGGGCAGGAACAGAGCCAAACCGAGCAGAAGATCGACCTGGCCCACGAGGCCGTCGAACAGATCTCGGCCAAGACCGATTTCAAGGCCAACGCCGCCGTCGCCAGGACCGCTGACGAGATGACGGGCGCCCTTTTGGACATCAAGGCCTAGGCCGCCGGACGTTACCGGAAGGCCCCGGCTCGAGCCGGTCCGAGCCCATCCCGCATTCCCCC
>NZ_JBFTZS010000235.1:0-7144 GCF_056406675.1 Caulobacter sp. P1_B12_2
CGTCGATCCCAACGCCTATATCCGCCCCTCGCCGTCCGGCGGCGTGCTGGGCGGGGTGGCGCGCAAGACCCGCGAGGCCATGCTGCTGTGCGAGGCGGCCGGCTTCGACGTGATCCTCGTCGAGACGGTGGGGGTGGGCCAGTCCGAGACCGTGGTGTCGGACATGGTCGACATCTTCCTGGCCCTGCTGATCCCGGGCGGCGGCGACGAGCTGCAGGGCATCAAGAAGGGCCTGATCGAGCTGGCCGACCTGCTGGTGATCAACAAGGCCGACGCCGATCCGGCCAAGGCCGAGCGCTCGGCCCGCGACTATCGCAACGCCCTGCACATCCTGACGCCCGCCTCGCCCGACTGGACGCCGCCGGTGCTGACCGCCTCGGGCCTGACCGGGGCCGGTCTCGATACGCTGTGGATCCAGATCCAGCGCCACCGCGAGATCATGACCAGCAATGGCGACCGCGCGAAACGGCGCGCCGACCAGGACAGTCGCTGGATGTGGGCCATGGTCCAGGACCGGCTGGCCGAAGCTTTCCGCGAAGCGCCCGCCGTGGCGGCGATCGCGGCGGATGTAGAGCGCGCGGTGCGGGCCGGCGACCTGCCCGCCTCCGCAGCGGCCGACCGGCTGTTGGCGGCGTTCGGACTGGACTAGCTAGGCGCCCGTCAGCCGCTTGGCCTGGGCGACCCAGGCGTCCCGCTCGGCGCGGCCCTTGAGGTCCAGCTTGGCGTTGAAGTCGGCCAGCTCCTTCGGACCCCAGGCGGCGATCTCGGAGAACCGCGTGACGCCCAGATCGGCCAGCGACGCGGCCAGCTTGGGACCGATGCCGACCAGCAGGGTCAGGTCGTCGGCGGTCGACTTGACCGTCTCGACGACGGCTTCGACCACCGGCTCCGCGGCCGCTTTGAGGGTCTCGGTCGTTTCGGCCGCCACGGTCTCGGCGGTGTCGAGCGTCTCCTGCACGACCTCGGCGACGGCTTCGGTCGTCGCGGTCGCGGCCGCCGTGATCGGCTCGGGCGTTTCCAGCGCGACCGGCGCCAGGACCAGGGCCTCGGTGACGGGATCGATCACGGCCTCGACGACCGGCTCGGGCGCGAGCTCGACGGGCGCGACGCGCTCGGGCGTCGGCAGGCTCTTGGCCAGGGTCGGCGCCAGCAGCGCCTCGACATTGACCGCCTCTCGCCAGCGCGCCGACCACCACCACCAGGTCGCCCCGGCCATGGCCGCGCCGCCGAACATCAGCCACAGCGGCGAGGCCGCGCCGGCCAACAGGTGCGGGCCCTTTTCAGGGTCGAGCTTGGGGATTTCGGGCAAGAACGACGGGGTCATGGCGCGCACTCCAACAACCGTTTTGTTGCAGCGCAGCATAACWCGGTTTCCCGTATCGCAAGCGCAAAATGTTGACCCTAGGTCAAGCCGATCGCGCTCAGCGCCAGACTGGCGGCGACCATGGCCGCCACCACCGCCAGGATCGGCGCGCGCAGGGCGAAGACCAGGCCGCAGGCCAGGACCGTCAGGCCCGCCGCCGGCAGATTGACGCTGGCGAGGTCCGGCAGTTCCGCCCGTAGCGCTCCCCAGGCATGGACCGCGCCCACCCGGAACAGCAGGTGGACCGCGAACCACACGGCGAGATTGGCGATCACCCCGACGGCGGCCGCCGACACCAGGGCCAGGGCGCGGGCGGGCCGGGGCCGCGACCGCAGGCGCTCGAAGAACGGGCCGCCGGCGAAGATCCACAGGAACGACGGCGCGAAGGTGGTCCAGGCGGCCATCAGCCCTCCGGCCAGGGCGGCGACCCAGGCCAGTTCGGGCGGCGCGCTCTGATAGGCCCCGACGAAGCCGACGAAGACCAGCACCAGCACCAGCGGCCCCGGCGTGGTCTCGGCCAGGCCCAGCCCGTCCAGCATCTGGCCCGGCGCCAGCCAGCCGAACGTCCCCGCCGCCTGTCCGACATAGGCCAGGGCCGCATAGGCGCCGCCGAAGCTGACCACCGCCAGCACGCTGAACACCCCGCCCATCCGGGCCAAGGTCGAACCGGGCGCGACGGCCAGAACCAGCAGCACCGGCGCCAGCCAGACGGCGAGACAGACCAGGGCCGTGCGCCAGGCGGGCCGCTGGGCGGCCTCGGAGGTCTCGGCCACGACCGCACCGCCGCCCAGCGCCCAGCCGACCGCGCCGGCCGCCAGGATGATCAGCGGGAACGGCAGCACGGTGAAGGTCAGGGCCAGGAAGGCAAGGCCCGCGGCCCACCAGCCGGCCGCGCCTTTGATCGCCCGGCCGCCCATGCGGATCAGGGCCTGCAGCACCAAGGCGACCACCGCCGCCTTCAGGCCCAACAGCGCGGGTCCCGCCCAGGTCGAGCGGCCATGCGCGACGTACAGCGCCGCCAGGCCCAGCATCACGGCCAAGCCGGGCAGCACGAACAGCAGCCCGGCCGCCACGCCGCCGCGCACGCCGTGCAGCCGCCAGCCCAGCCAGGTGGCCAGTTGCTGGGCCTCGGGTCCGGGCAGCAGCATGCAGAAGCTCAGGGCGTGGGCGAAGCGCCCCTCGTCGATCCAGCCGCGCCGCTCGACCACCTCGCGATGCAGGAGGGCGATCTGACCGGCGGGACCACCGAAGCCCAGGCAGCCGACCTTGAGCCAAACCCAGAAAGCCTCTCGGAAGCTGGGCTGGCCTGCGGTCACGCGCGCCAGATCCGCGCCTTGGCCCCGGCGTCGCCGAGGTTGTCGGCCAGCCAGGTCGTGGCCTCGGCGATCGCGCCCTCGGCGGACTTGGGCGCCCCCACCATGACCATCGCGCAGCCGTTCATCTTCATCGGATCCGTCAACGGCCTCAAGCGCAGCTCCGCAGCTAGCGCGTCGTTCGTGACGGTTTCCATCGCGCGCATGAAGGCGTCGAAGGTTTCCAGGTCCTTCAGCGGCATCCAGGCGGCGATCACCGCATGCTTGTCCTTGGCCAGCACGGCCTTGGTCGTGGCGACGGTCTGGGCGTAGTCGTCGCTGCGCTCGAACGGCGGGTCGATCAGCACGAACGTGCGGCCCCCCTTCCCGGCCCGCGCGACGGCCGTCGCATAGCCGTCGTCCTTGACCGCCTGGGCGAAGGCGTAGGGCGCCAGGGTGCGGCGAAGGCTGTCGAAGTCGTCGGGCCGCAGCTCGCAGGCGGTGTAGCGGTCGGTCTTGCGCAGATGCCGGGCGATCAGCAACGGCGAGCCCGGATACAGCGATCCTTCGCCGCCGCCGTTCAACGCCTTCACCGCCGCCACCAGGGGCGCGAACACCGCCGGCACGTCCTGCATCGCCAGCAGCCGCCCGATCCCCGCCGCCGCCTCGCCCGAGCGCTGGGCCATGTCGCCGCCCAGGTCGTAGGCGCCGGCTCCCGCGTGGGTGTCGACCACCGACAGCGGCGTCTCGCCGGCCGTCAGGACCTTCAACAGGGCCAGCAGAATGGCGTGCTTCTGCAGGTCGGCGAAATTGCCGGCGTGGAAGGCGTGTCGGTAGTTCATCTGCGCGTGCGTCTCCGGAACCGGCCGTCCGTCTATCACGTTGGCGGATATTAGGGTTGGGAGCGAGGCGATGGCCCAGGATTTTTCGGAACACGACGGCGTCGGCCGCCCAGCGAGGGGATGACCATGCCCCGCGATACGCTGGAAACCACCTCGGCCGAACGCACCCTGCTGGCCTATGTCAATGACCAGGAGCAGGGCCTGCGCCGCGTCGCCCGCGGCAAGACCTTCTCGTATGTCGACGAGGACGGCCGCACCGTGAAGGACGAGGCCACCTTGGCGCGGATCAAGGCCCTGGCCATTCCGCCGGCCTGGACCAGCGTCTGGATCTGTCCCGACCCCAACGGCCACATCCAGGCGGTGGGCCGCGACCAGAAGAACCGCAAGCAGTATCGCTATCACAACGACTGGCGGGCCGATCGCGACGCGCGCAAGTACGACCGCATGGCCGCCTTCGGCCGCGCCCTGCCCAAGCTGCGCAAGCGCGTGGCCATCGACCTGGCGCGTCGAGGCCTGCCGCGCGAGAAGGTCCTGGCCGCCGTGGTCAGCCTGCTGGAGCTGACCCTGATCCGGGTCGGCAACGACGAATACGCCAAGACCAACAAGAGCTTCGGCCTGACCACCATGCGCAAGCGCCACCTGAAACTGGCCAGCGGCGGGGCGGTGTTCGAGTTCGTCGGCAAGAGCGGCAAGAAGCACAAGACCGGATTCCGCGACCGCCGCCTGGCGCGGATCGTCGCCGCCTGCCAGGACCTGCGCGGCCAACGCCTGTTCCAATATCTGGACGAGGACGGCCAGCGGCGCGCCATCGAGAGCAGCGACGTCAACGACTACATCCGCGCCGCGTGTGGCGACGACTTCTCGGCCAAGGATTTCCGCACCTGGTACGGCTCGCTGGCGGCGCTGGAGGCGCTGAGCATGAGCCCCAAGCCGGAGACCCAGACCGAGGCCAAGCGCACGCTCAACACCTGCGTCAAGGCGGTGGCCGGCCTGTTGGGCAACACCCCGGCGGTTTGCCGCGCGGCCTATATCCACCCCAAGGTGCTGGAGGCCTTTGAGACCAGCCAACTGCCCAAGCGCCGGGCCTCGTCGCCCCGGGCCAAGGAGCTGACCCTGCTGAAGCTGGTGGCGGCCTAGGGCCGCAGGGTTCCGCTAACCGGCCGGCGGGGCCGAGCGCGGAGGTTCCGGTGCGGCGTCGGGACCGAACACCCACTCTGAAAACAGCGGACGCAGATCCCTGTCGCTGGCCGCTTCCATCGCGCGTTCGAGGTCCAGGCTCGTGACCGTTCCGCCTGCATGGGCTCGCGTGTAACGCCGCAAGCCAGCCCAGAAGGCGTCCTCGCCCAGAGTGGCGCGCAAGTGATCCATGAACAGCGCGCCCTTGCTGTACTGGACCGCCCGTCGCGTCGCCAGGCTCGGATAGCGGCCATCCCAGGCCAGCGGCTTGTCGAAGCCCAAGACACGCGCCTTGTCCAATCGGGCTCGCGCCACAGCGAGCTCGGCCTCGTAGGCGGCGCGCCCGTACCGGTGCTCCTTCCAGGCGGCCGTCATGAAGGTCGTGACGCCCTCGTTGAGCCAGAAGTCCTTGAGCGTCGCGCAGGTCACCAGATTGCCCCACCATTGGTGAGCCAGTTCGTGCGCGATGGCCCAGTCCTCGGCGGGGTCGTCCGCGTTGGTCGCCAGCGCGTCTACGCCGAGGACGGAATAGGACGCCGCCTCCTGCGCCTCGCGCCCCTGGACCAGAAGCTGGCTGTACGCCGTGACGGGAAGCGGCGTGCCGGCCTTGTCGGACAGGAATTGCACCCTCTGGCGCGTCTCGGCGAACCGTCGCTTCAGTTCGGCCGCGTCCGCGACATCGCTCAGATAGGACAGCGTGGTCGATCCGACCTGATCGCCGGCCCGGACGAACCGACCAATCGCGAAGCCGAACAGGTAGGCCGAATAGGGCCGGGGCGCCTCCCACCTGTGGATCTCGCCACCGTCAGGCGTCCGGGTCCTGATCGTCATGCGGCCGACCGACAGCGTCTCCATGCCGGCCGGAACGCTCAGCGCCAGCGAGAACCTCGCCTTGTCGCCGAACTGGTCCTGGAGACAGACCATCCAGTCGCAGGCGAAATAGCTCGTGTAGAGCCCTGTCGCCGTGCGGGACAGACCGCGCGCGGGCCGGCCGTGATAGGACAATTCCAGCCGAACGGTGCGCCCCCGGGCCAGCGGCCTGGGCAGCTCGAAATCCAGCGTCTCGCCTTGCGAATTGACGACAACGGGCGCGCCGTCGAGCGTGGCGCTGTCGATGCTCAGCGCATTGGCGGAGAAGCTCAGCCGCTGGAGCCGCTCGCCGGTGACGCGAAGCGTGATCACCTCGCGTCCCGCGACCGTCCTGTTCTGGATGTCCGGCGTCAGCGCCAGGTCGTAGCGGGCGACGTCGAAGCCGTCGCCCGGCGCGGCGGCGGCCAGCGCGGGACTCGCGAGCAAGGACAAGGCGATCACGATCCTGGACAGACGCACTTCAACTCCATTCGTGGCGGACCAAGACCTCGACGCGGTCGGGCGGTCCGGCGACCTGGACAGGTCGGTCGTAGCGACGTTCGGGAGCGATCCAACAGCCCAACGCCCGATCACCGGATCGAAAATCGAGACTAACCCGCCAACCGCGCCGCCTTGCCCAACAAATACCGCTGCTCGGGCAGGCTGGCCGTCAGCGTCGCCGCCGCGCGATAGGCCTTGATCGCCTCCCCCTTGTCTCCGGCCATTTCCAGCAGGTGAGCCCGCACCGCCGCCAGCCGATGATGCCCCGCCAGGCGCTTGTCGCCCTCGAGCTCGACCAGTTGCCTCAGGCCGACGCGCGGTCCGTGCGCCATGGCCAGGGCCACGGCGTGGTTCAGCCGCACCATCGGATTGTCGGCCATCCGCTCCAGCAGGCCGTACAGGGCCAGGATCTGCGGCCAGTCGGTCTCCTCGGCCCGGGTCGCCTCGTCATGCACGGCGGCGATGGCGGCCTGCAGTTGGTAGGGACCGACCGCCCCCCGGGCCAGGCTGGTCTCGACCAGGGCGACGCCCTCGGCGATCGCCGCCGCATCCCACAGGCCACGGTCCTGCTCGGCCAGCGGGATCAGCTCACCGCCGGGGCCGGTCCGCGCCGCGCGCCGGGCGTCGGTCAGCAGCATCAGGGCCAGCAGGCCGGCCACTTCGGCGTCCTCCGGCAGCAGGGTCCGCACCGCGCGCGCCAGCCGGATCGCCTCGATCGCCAGGTCCGCGCGCTGCAGGTCCGGCCCGGCGCTGGCGGCGTAGCCTTCGTTGAAGATCAGGTACAGCACGTGCAGCACGGAGCGCAGCCGTTCGGCCCGCTCGGCGGCGTCCGGGGCCTCGAACGGCACGCCCGAGGCGCGGATGCTCTGCTTGGCCCGACTGATGCGCTGGCCCATCGTCGCCTCGGGCACGAGGAAGGCGCCGGCGATCTCGGCTGTCGTCAGCCCGCCCACCGCGCGCAGGGTCAGGGCGATGGCCGAGGACGATGTCAGGGCCGGATGGCAGCACATGAACAGCAGGTTCAGCGTGTCGTCGCGCCCGGCCAGGGGATCCGCATCGTCGGCCGGCGGCGACATGACCGGGACGTCGTCCACCGCCGCCGTCGCCTCGCGCCGCCGCCG